>CAKOYC010000061.1 GCA_934130265.1 uncultured Bacilli bacterium | reverse complement strand
AGTCTTCAATAAGTTTTAAATCACGTTTAGTAGGTTCTGCACCTTTTTGTTTACTCTTTAAGTAGTCATAAGGAGAAGTATTTTCAAAGGTATAAGCCATCTTAGCCCATTTAGAATTATCTCCTTCTGGTTTCTTTAAAAACTCAGGCTGTCTTTGATAGATTAATGTTGGAAGACTACCAGCATGATCAAACTGATAATAGTTTCTACAACTCTTTCTAAGTAATGTTCTATCAACCAGTCCTTTTTCATTAATAGATGACTGTACCAGTCCTGCCATATTAGTAGTATCAAAATTATAAACTAAGGCTAGCGAGTTAATTAACTCTTTTACATCTTCTGTAAAACATCTACTAGATATAATCGATCCTGGAATAGAACTTATTAATAGATTGAAATCAATAACTCTTTTAGATATAATCTTAGCTTCTTTCCTCTCTTCGATAATGTCTAACACTTCAAATGGTTTTAAATTACTACTTTCAAACACTTCATCAAAAGAAGAACTAACATCTTCATAGTCTTTTAAACTAATCTTTGGAACTTGAAATATTTCCTGTCTTTTAGCATATTCTTTTTTACCTATGTTATTATATAGGACAATATTTAGTATGGGGTGATGAAAAAACTCACTAGCAGAAATAGGAGAAAATAAAAGATAAACATAATGATTAACATTTCCTTTTTTAATATAAGTCTTAATAAGACCAACAGCTTCTAGTTTTTCTCTTGCAATCATTATATCTTCAAGTTTTAATTGCATAGTAGCCATCAAATGATGATGATTTAAGTCCTCACTCATTTGGTTTAGAGAATCAAGATCATCTACTAAGGCAAAGTATAAACTAACAGCAGTATAACCAATAATTGGTTGATAAAGCATTGTTAAAAGTTTACGGTCTTCACTATGAAGAACTGTTTTATTAATAACGATATATTGATCAGCCGGTAAGATAGTTAAATTCTTCATAATAAGACCTCCCTTAAAAAATTATAAACTAAAAAGATGTCTTCTTCAAGAAGAACATCCTAATTATCTAACTTTTTTTGTAATTCTTTGAGTTTTGATAAGAATTCATTAGTCTTTCTAATTTCAGCATCAAGCTTATCATAGTTAGCAGTATTTTCTAGTTTAAGAGAATTATCACTAGATAGTTTATCTTCTTCTATTCCAAAGATAGGACTAATAACTGGTGTTGGTTTATAAGGAGTTTTAGACTTAGAAAACAACTCATCCATAGTTGGTATCTTTACCTTAGGAGCTTCTACTTTAATATCTTCATAACTAAATGGTACTTCCTCTTTCTTAGTTTCTAATACTTCTATATCTTCATCCTCATTTTTAAGTGCTACTACTTCCTTATCCTTTTTCCATTTAGCTTCTAACTCTTGTAAAGTAATAGGTTCATTTCCATCATCTTCATGTTTTATTATCTCATCCTGAGTGATAGTCTTACCTTTCTTTAATAACTCATCTAAACTGATAATAGCATTTTGTTCTTGATCTTCTTCAAAATTGGTTAAACTAATATTCTCTTGTTTAGCCTCTTCTTTAGTATCAAGCATCTCATCTAATACAGGAATAACTTCATCATTAGTAACTTCCTTAAATGGTTTAACCTCTATTGGTTCAAAGATAGGTCTTTCTTCCCTCTTATCTTGTTCAATTAATTGTCTTTCAAGTCTCTTTAACTCTTCCTTAGCTTCTTCCTTAGTATATACTTCATTCTTATAAGTAATTCCACTAGGATTAGCATCTAATATTTCAACTTCTGAAAGAGAATTATCATTTAACTTAATCTCTTTAGTAATAACATTTTCTTCTTTCTTTGGCTCAATAACTTCTGTTACAACTGGAGTAATAGCTATAGGAGAAGTAAATGTCTCTTTAACTACTATCTTAGGAGGTTCTTTCTTCTCTTCCATTACTAAAGGTTTAATTTCTTCTCTTACCTTTTCTTGCTCAATTCTAAAAACAGGTGGTAAAGCTGCTTCTTGTTGTTCTTTTTCTAAAATCTTTACTTTTTCTGCTAATTTTGTCAATTCTTGAGTGTTTGTTTTTAACTTTTTTTTCTCATCTTTCTTCTTTATGAAAGATATAACCCATAGAATTATATATAGTAAAATAGCTGCTAATAAAATAATAAACAGTATAAATACTTCCTTCTTAGCTAAAAAATCAATTATCTCTTGCACTATCATTCACCTCTTACACTTCTATACTAACTATATCATAATTCTTAGAAAGAAGAAAAGTAATTTATTAGTTTTAAATATTTTTTACATCTTATTTACAAGGAGGCTTCATGAAAAAAGAAACGTTTATTAAGTCTACTATTATCTTAATGATTGGTGGTTTTCTAACTAAAATACTAGGTATGATTATAAAAATAGTTATGAGTAGATTAATGGGGAGTGAAGGTATTGGTCTATATATGCTTGTTTTACCAACCTTCTCTTTATTTATTGGTCTAGGTCAGTTTGGTCTACCTATCGCTTTATCTAAGATGGTAGCAGAAGATAAAAAAAATAATAGAAATTTAATGTCCTCTTTAATAGCTACTTCTATAGTTATTAACTTTTTCTTGATTATCTTTTTAATTATCTTTGCCCCTTTTCTTGCTAATAAATTATTACAAGAAGAAAGATCATACTTACCAGTACTTGCTGTAGCAGTAGTAATACCCTTGACATCTACATCATCCATTGTAAGGAGCTATTTCTTTGGTAAACAGCAAATGTTTCCCCATGTCTTTTCTAACTGTTTAGAAGATATAGTTAGACTCTTTCTAATGTTTACCTTAATCCCTTTATTTCTTCCTAAAGGTCTAGAGATAACAGTTACTGTAGTAATACTATCTAATGTTATTAGTGAATTAGTATCTATCCTTGTCTTATTCTTCTTTCTTCCTAAAAATATTACTTATAAAAAAGAAGACTTTCATATTAAAAAATCTTATATTAAAGATGCTCTAGATATTAGTATTCCTACTACTTTATCTAGATTAATTGGTAGTATTGGCTATTTCCTAGAACCAATTATTTTAACTACTACTCTAAAGTATAGTGGTTATACTTCTAGTTTTATTATTAATCAGTATGGAATCATCCAAGGTTATGTAATGCCACTAGTACTTCTTCCTTCTTTCTTTACTCTTGCTATCTCCCAAGCCCTTCTACCAGTCATTGCTAAAGCGATTAGTGATAAAAAACTAGACTATACTAAGAAAAAGATTAAACAAGCGATATTCTTCTCTTTATTAATAGGAATACCTGCTACTATCTTATTTATCATTATGCCAAAGTTCTTCTTAGGAATAATGTATCATACTAATCAAGGTAGTACTTATCTAAAGATATTAGCACCTATTTGCTTATTTCAGTATATCCAAGCACCCCTTGCTTTTTCACTTGACGCCATGGGTAGAAGTAAAGATAATTTAAAAGCTACTATGTTAGGTACTATTATTAGAACTACTACCCTATTTCTTTTCTCCCTATTAAGAATTGGTTTATATGGTTATATTATTTCTACTAGTATTCATGTCATCTTTGTAACCACTTATAATTACTATCAAGTAAAGAAATACTTAGCAAATTTCACCACATTTTCACAGAAATAAAGTATACTATAAATGAGGTGGTTTAATTGATTAAAATATTAGCTGTAGATGATGAAGAATATATAAGAGATGTAATAGTAACTTATCTAAATAATGAAGGATACCAAACTTATCAAGCAGAAGATGGCTATGAAGCTTTAGATATGCTTGAAAAAGATAACTATGACTTAATGGTACTTGATATAATGATGCCAGAGATGGATGGATTTACCCTTCTTGAAAAGTTAGATGCTAACAAGAAAGTACCTACTATTATTTTATCAGCACGAGGGGAAGAAGTAGATAAGCTAACTGGTTTTGATAAAGGAATAGATGACTATCTTTGTAAGCCTTTCTCACCTAAAGAATTAGTAGCAAGATGTAAAGCAATACTAAATAGAGTATCTACCAAGATGGATAATTATCGTTATAAAGATTTATTTATAAACTTTCTAGAACACAGTATTACTATTGATGATGAAGAAGTTAATCTAACTCCTAAAGAATTTGAAATACTAGAATATTTTATTAGAAATAAGAAAGTTGCTATTAAAAGAGAAAGTCTATTAAAGTATATTTGGGGTTATGACTTTTATGGAGATGATCGAACAGTAGATACTCATATCAAAATGCTTAGAAATCATTTGGGAGAGTACCGTGACTTAATTGAAACTGTTAGAGGAATAGGTTATCGTTTTAATGATGAAAAATAGTTTGAAAAGAAAGATATGGCAGTATTTAATAATATTTTCTTTAGTAATTATTTTATTTCTTTGGTTATTCCAAGTAATCTTTATTAATAAGTATTATGAATATACTAAAACTAAAGATATAAAACATATTGCTAATAAGTTGTTAACTGCATACAATAGTGAAAATATTTATAATACTCTAGATGAAATATCTTATCAAGAAAATCTTTGTATTGAAATAACTTCTAGTAATTCCACTTTATATCGGTCTAGTACTACTTCTAACTGTTTATTCAGTAAAGGAGTATTAAAAGAAAGTTTTATTAATAGTGGTAATAAGGAAGAAACTTATAATTTACAAAATCCCCAATTTGCTAATAAAACTATTTTAGAAGCGATTAAGTTAGATGATAATTTATATGCTTTTTTATCAACTTCTCTTGAACCACTTGATTCTACTGCTAAGATTTTAAAGGAACAGTTACTAATTATAAGTATCTTAATTTTATCTCTATCTCTACTTATCGGCTATTTTATTTCAAAAATATTATCAAAACCAATAGTAGATATATCTCAGAAAGCTAATCTAATTGCTAAAGGAAAGATAAAGAAAGAATTTACTAGTGATAGTGATATTCTAGAGATAGAAGATTTAAATAACTCTTTAAATGAGATGATGGTTGAGTTAGGAAAGACAGAAGAGTTAGAAAAAGATTTACTAGCTAATGTCTCTCATGACTTAAAAACTCCTCTTACTATGATAAAAGCATATGCTGAAATGGTTAGAGATCTAACTTATAATGATAAAGAAAAAAGAGATAGTAATTTAAATATCATTATAGAAGAGACTGATAGACTAGCCTTACTAGTCAATGATATATTAACACTATCTAAATTACAACAATCAATGGATAATCTAACATTAAGTGAATTTGATTTAATTCTTCTTATAAAGAATATTCTAAAGAGATTTACTATTTATGAAGAAAAGTATGGTTATAATATTATTTTTAAGCATACTAATATTAGGAAACTAATGATAAAAGCCGATCAAAAGAAGATTGAACAAGTCTTATATAATTTAATTATCAATGCTATTAATTATACTGGAAGTGATATGAAGGTAGTTATTAATATCAGTAAGATTAATAATCTTTATAAAATTGAAGTTATTGATAGTGGTAAAGGAATTGATGCTAAAGATTTAGATAACATCTTTGATAAGTATTATAAATCTGAGAAAAAACACAAAAGAAATTTATATGGCACTGGTCTTGGTCTATCTATTGTCAAAAGTATTTTTCTTCTTCATGATTATAAATATGGTGTAAATACAAAAAAAGGAAAAGGTTCTAGTTTCTACTTTTACATTTCTAAAGTAGAAGATTAACCTCTTCCTTTTATTTTACTAAAAAAGTCATCACTTTTAGTTGCCTCAACTTGTTAAACTATGGGCGATGTAAAACAAGGTGGTAAAGAGACGCTGCGATGACTAGAAGCCGTAAACAACTTCCATTAATAATATATAACATATTTATACATTTTACAAGTACGAGTTTTCGTAATTTTTTTAAATAGTTATCTTGCAACCACGAACGGATTTAGAGTGGTTCCATCACCTTTAGTTATTAAAATGTTAGCTTTCAGGTTTATAACTGGTCTCACACCATAAGGATAGGAAGTATCATCTCCAGGATCAAGGTATCCTGAACTAGTAACAGACCAAACTAATGAATAAGTTATACCCGAGACAAAGCGTGAAGGAGAAAGTGTCCAATAATATTTTCCATTATATAGATAATAATTATTATTTAATAAAAAATACTTTCCTCCTGCTAAAGCTACTTCATCCGCTGTAACTAAACCTACTGGGTAATCTAATTTTGTACTTGCATTTGCCACTTTAAATCTATCGTTTTCCTGACTACATTTTAAACTTGGTTTCTTATTATCTTTTAATCGATTATATGCCCCATATGTTGTATATGAATCTATTTTATATCCTGTCCCACTTATTATACTTCTATCATTACAAAATGTTTCGTCTGCTAAATATGACGTGTAATTTACAAGATTACTTTTATACCAACTATCTAGTTTTGCTTTTATTGGTGAGTCTATGGTGTTTGTTTGAGCAGACAGTAAACTATTAGAACTATAAGAAATTGGTTGTACTTGCATAGAGCTATCATTGACGTATCTTACTACCTTATAAATCACATCACAATTTGTATTTAAACAGCTATATAACTGGTTGCTTACTATGTCATCATAGTTATCCTTCCAAACTAACTGTTGAACGTTTCCTGTTAATGTAAACTTCTTGGTGGACTCGTCAAAAGTGTATCCTGTTCCAAAGTTATATTTTGTTGTATCGCTAAACCACGTATAGCCAACACTATTGTTGTTCTCATGCAACGAAAAGTCTTCATTATATTTATATCCTACATAGGTTGGATCCCAATGTTTATTATTAAATTGTGATGTTCCTATCATTGTATCATCACCTGTATCTGATGTACTCTTTCCAGAATATATCATTCTAACACTTCCGTCTCCATTTTGACGGATGATTCTCCAGATGAATCCTGCAAATGACACATAGTTATTCTTTACTGCTCCACGATAATAATAACTTTCTCCTTCATCATCTTCAGCCATATAAAGTCCTTCATCTGTTGTTGCTATTTGACTAAAGTCTGGTGTCCCTTTTGCCTTAATTGCAGTCTTAGCTTCTTCAACACTTTTTTCATGGTT
>CAKOYC010000060.1 GCA_934130265.1 uncultured Bacilli bacterium | reverse complement strand
ATCCACTCCTATTCCGTTATCTTTAAAATGAAACAAGTAATTATTATCATCACTAGTTATTTCAATAGTAATCTTTCCATTATCTTTTAAATAACGCATACTATTAGATATTAAATTAGAAATAATTCTTTTAAATTTTGTTACATCTAATGTTATAGTACTTTCTTCTATATCTGTTTTAATTACTAATTCTACTCCATTATTTTCAAGTTCTAATTTATAATCTTTTTCTATTTCTTTAACTAAATCTTTTATTTTAATAGAAGTTAACTCTAGTTTTTGTTCTCTTTGATTGACTAAATAATCATCAAAAGTTGCTAAGATATTTTTTAGGTGCAGTGCTTTCTCATAGATTTTTTGATTATATTTCTTTATCTCTTCTTTAGTTAGTCTTTCTTCTTCTATCAAATTAGAATAACCAAGAATAGACGTTAGTGGTGTTTTTATATCATGAGAAATACTTGCTATTATTCTATTTTGTTCTTTCTTTTCTTCCTCTAGTGAATCAACTAAGGAAACAAATTCATTTTGAATAAGAGAAAATTCATTGTCTATTGGAACTCTACTTGGTCTTTTGCCAAACTTATAGTTTCTAATATCTTCAATTATCCTATTAACTGGTTTAATTATTTTATCTTTAGCAAACAAAAATATTAAAAGCATACAAATTGTAATTACTATAGTTTGAAAAGACAATAATTCAAGTATCAGTCTTAAGATACTCATATTTTTATAAAAGTAAGCATTTACAATATATTCATCATTATTAACTTGGACTTTTTTAGAAAATAAATATAGGTCCTGTTTATCTTTCTTAGCTCTTTCTTTCTCAATACTAAAAGTCAATTCTTTCTCTTTCTTTATACTATCAAGGTCATTTACTAATTCAGCAAACGTATGATAATTATTTTTTATATCTTTAGTAAGAATCTCTTTTTTTAACATTTCTTTTTTACTAAGCATTGGTTCTACATTACACAAAAACCAAATACATAAAGTTAAAATATTTATAAAAGTAATAAAAATAAGTCCAATGAGTATTTTCCTTTTAATTGATTTTTTCTTCATAATAATTAATTCCTCACAAATTTATAACCATAACCCCAAATAGTAATTATATATTTATTATTAGGATCTAATTTTTCTCTTAAGTTCTTAATGTTAACAGCTACCGTTCCAATATCACCATAACAATTACCCCACACATTTTCAAAGATTTGTTCTTTTGATAAAGCAATACCTGCATTTTCCATTAAATAACTTAAAAGTTCAAATTCTCTAGTTGAGACTTCTATCTTTTCTTTATTTTTATATACTTCAAAGCTTTCTTTATTAATACTAATCTCCCCAATAGTAATAGTATTCTTACTAACCTTACTTCTAGTTTGTAATCTTAAATGAGACTTTATCTTTAAAACAAGTTCCGTATTATCAAATGGTTTAGTAATATAATCATCTCCACCTATTTCATAGCCTACCATCTTATCAACTAATTCTTTTTTAGCAGATAAAAAGACTATTGGACAAGAGACTTTATCTCTTACTTTTATACAAAGTTCTATACCACTAATATTAGGCATCATTATATCAAGTAGAATTAAATCATAATTATAATTACCTGTTTCTAGTACTTTTAAAGCTTCTATAGAATCAGTTATAATATCAGATTCTATCTTTTCTTTTCTTAAGATTAAAGACACTAACTCTGCTATATCCTTATCATCATCTATTATTAATATCTTAGCCATTTAATCAGTCCTTTCTAATAACTATCAGTTGCTTTATATTATATCTATCAAAAATATGTTCGTCAACAACTTCTTTGCATTTTTTTATTTTTTATCTATAATATAATGTTAACAGGAGGAAATTTTATGATAAAAGAGTTAAAACAAAACAAACACTTAAATAGATTAGAGTTCTTATCACTTACTAAAAGTTATTTAACTACTTATTTTATATCTTTAGCAAATGGTGATGATAAAGAGAACAGAAAAGTTCTACTTACTAATTTAAAGGATTATTTATTAATAACAAAAGAAGAAAATGCTATTCTTAGTTATCTAGTTTCTAATTTTGATAAAATAAAAGACTTTGACACATTATACTTTTTATTAGATAAACTTGATTTAGTAAATGAAGCTACTTTCAAGCAGTTTAATTCATTAGGTGAAGAATACTTGGATGCTCTTGAATCTAAAAAGAGTTATTCTTTTCCCACCAAGTCTATGTCTTCTCTGATAACAGATGATTCCATTAAAAAAGAAGTAATTGGACTTACTTTATCAAAGGAAGATCTATTAAGTTATTATCATAAGGAAGATGCTATCTATTACTTATTTGATCACACTAAGACTCTTGATAGCAATCTAGATGATACTAGTTTCTATGGATGTTATCCTATTACAGATAAAAATACACTTAAAGAAATTAGAGTTTGTGTACCACCAATCACTAACCTAAAATCTATGTTGATAAATATTCATGAGTATAGACATGGAATTGATCTATATCCCTTTCTCGGGAAAAATTATCCTTGCTATGATTATGAATCATCAGCTAAACAAGAAGAAATTAACTTTCAAAAAACTTTATCATTAAGAAAAGGAAAAGACTAAATACTCTTTTCCTATTTTTTTACTAATCTCTTATTTTTTTCAATCAATTTATACTTAGATGAATCATCAAAAGTTTCCTTTGATACAATTACTTCACTATATTTATCTTTATTTGTAGCCACTTCATCATAAGCCATCCAAGTACTTTCTAAAGTAAGACCAGCTAACCCTCTTGCTCCATACTTTAATTGATAAGCTTTATTAGCAATAGCTTCTATATAATCATCAGTAGCAGTTAACTTAACCCCTACCTTCTTAAAATGTTCTTTCTCTCTTAAAAGAGGAGACTCATCTGACTTAGTAAATACATCTTTTAAATTTTCTTTACTTAAATCATTTAAATGAATAATAGTAGGAAATCTTCCCATAAATTCTTTTGGCATACCCACATCATAAAAGTCTTCAATTGTAGGTTCAGCTTTTTCTTTTTTACCACTAGTCTTAAAACCAACTGCTTCTTTCCTATTATTAAATTTTTCATAAAGATCAGCAAAGGCTCCTCCTGCTAATATTATCATCTTCGAAGTATCTATATCTGTAAAACTTCCTGGTAATAATTGTTGGGGATTAGCACAGGCAGTATAAGTAGCTCCATCTAAAAATTTTAATAGTGTATTTAAAACTCCCTGTCCTGCTACATCAGACTTAGAATCTGACCCTTTCTTATCTATTTCATCAAAGTATATTATTGCATGTTCTGCCTTATCTTTATCTTTATCACATTTAACATAAAGATCCCATAAAGATCCTTCGATACTTTTTCCAACATAGCCAGGCATAGTAAGCTGAGTTGAATCTACTATCATGAAAGGTAAATGTAAGTTTTCTGCTGCTAAACTTAATAATTTAGTCTTTCCTACACCAGTTGAACCAGTTATTAATATACCTGGTCTATTTTTCTTTAGTTCCTCATCAGTATCAGTTATCTTTCTAGCAAGTTCTACTAGCAATCTTCTAGTTGGAGCATCTTGAGCAATTAATGTCTTTGTAATTTTTTTATATATTTTATTAATGTCTAATAAATCATCATCAGTAGTATCTTCTTTTTCCTCTAACTTTTCATTAATTAAATCTGTAATACTTTTATATTTATCTATATCTTTTTTAATACTATCTTTTAAAAGTTTCAATTGACTAGCCGAGTAAACACCAGAGACAACTTCCTTCTCTACTAAATCAAGTTGTTCCTTTTGAGTCATAGTTTCCTTAACATTACTAGTAACATTATTTTCCAAAACAGTATTTTCAGTATCCTCAACATAGTTTTCATCATCCTTTTTGCCATCAGCAAAATTAATAACAAAACACCCAGGTACACCATCTACTACTCTAACAATATAAACAAAGTTTTTTATATCATCTTCATATTTTTTAATAACATCATAGTCATCGTCAGTTTCCCCATAGAGTTCTTGTAATTCATCAACATTAATAACTTTATTAAAAGCATAAGGTACCTCTGATGTTAATTGACACATATCAATTATTGAACAATACTCTTCTCCATTAATATCATCCGTAAAAATTCCTGTCTTTTTATCATAATTTCCTGTAGCACAATGCAAAATACTAAAGGCAAAGGTATTTTTTGCTAAATAGTGTCTTTCTAATATTGTTGTAACATAAAATTCTTCATCCATAATAATTCTCCTTATTATAGCTAATATTATTCTCCAACCCAAATTATTCCAAAGAACTACTATCATGGTAACTCTTAGTTCTTATTATAAATAGTTATTAACTAAAATGCAAAACTTTTTCGTAAACATTAATCTTTTTTTAGCATAAAATAGCAATATAGGTAACTACCTACACAAATAGAAATTACTAGAATACCTTATATTAGATAATAGATAAGAGGTGGATAAAATGAATACAAAGGAAAACTGTTGCTTTTCTAAATTATTAAAAGTAATTGATATTTTACAGAAAAACTCTTGTGGAGAACTTTGTAATGATGAATCATGTACTAGACCATTCTTAGGAGGAAGTCCTACTATCATTTGTTATAATACTAGACCGGTAACATTTTATACAGCAAGTGGAAATATCTTCACAGCTAACTATCAAGTAGCAGGTAATAATAAAACATCAAGTGTCTTTAGAGTAGAAAGTGTAGATGGCTGTTGTGTAAAATGTAGAATACTAGAACCTAACCCTGATCAAAGTGATTTAACAAGAAGTTATCTTGCAACTAATCAATTTATAACTATTAATTTAAACTGTATTTGTGTCATTAGCTGTCTTGCTGATATTATCATTGATAGTTTATAAAAGAAAGGAAAGATATTATGTGTTTTAGTCAAGATGATTCTAAAAGAAACTGCTTAACAAATATATTAGACACTATTCTTTGCCTACAAGAAAAAAAAGATTCTTGTTGTGATGAAGGTGGTTGTGATAAACCATATTTAGGTCCTACACCAAATCTTGTTTGTTATAACACAAGACCTATCAACTTCTATAATTGTATGAGTGGAACACTTTGGACTTTTCCTTATACTTTAGGAGAAACAAGTAATACATCAAGTGTCTTTAGAATTGAAAATATGGAAGATAATTGCTGTACTTGTAGAGTTCTTGCTCCTAATCCTGTAACTAATAGTGAAGAACCTTACCTAAGTACTAATTCCTTTTTTACAATTAATCTAGATTGTGTTTCAGCAATAAAATGTTTAGCAGATACTTTTGTAAGTGGAGTTTAAAAAAGGCTTCATCACGATTGATGAGCTTTTTTTATTTTTAAAGATGTAATTGTTGCTATAGGAATAATTTCATTATCTAATGTTATTATACTACTACTAGTTCTAGCAGCTAGAAAGGTATTAACTGTTTTACCGGCAAAAGAAATAGTAACTGGTATATTAAAAGGATAACCTCTTGTTCTAAAAATAGCATTAATTTTATCTTCAATACTTGCTTGTTCTTCCTCTTCTTTTTGTTTAATAACTGGCATTTTATTAACACTAGATGATTTATAATAACTAGTATTATTGCTAGAGATATTATTACTCACTTTAAAAATCGGTGGTAAATTCTTCATATCTTTTAACCTCCTAATTAATTTTATGTTTTTCTTAATAAAATTTGCTAATATTTGATATAATAATAATGGCTTGTGAGGTGGATATATGTTTAAGAAAAATAAAATAGATTATAGTATATTAGGATTTGTTTTTATCTTTTTCCTAATTAGTGTGGTTACTATTAATAGTGCCCTTACTTATTTACCAAGTGATGTTGGCAATTTAGCTTTAAAACAAGTTATTTGGTATGGAGTTGGTTTATTACTCGTCTTTATAATTTTTAAGGTTAAGAATGAGTACTTATATAGAAATGCTTGGTTTTTTTATATTCTGTGTAATTTACTACTTTTGTGTCTTTTGTTATTTGCCCCAGCTATTAATAATAGTAAATGTTGGTTTATTATTCCAAAGATTGGTAGTTTCCAACCTAGTGAGTTTACCAAGATAAGTTTAATGTTAGTCCTCGGTACTATGATTAATAACTTTAGATTAGATTATGAAGAGCCTAGTATAAAGGAAGAGTTTATGTTCTTATTAAAGACTTTTATAGTAGTATTAATACCTAGTATTTTAACCTTTCTAGAGCCTGATACAGGAGTTGTTATTATCTACTTTATAATTTATATTTCTATGTTATTTGCATCAGGTATTAGATTAAGATGGTTTATTATTCTAGGAGGAATTATTCTTTTAGCAATTGGGTTAGTCTTAGGTTGTTATTTTACTAGTGAAAAGTTATTTGTTTCTATCTTTGGTAATAATTTATACTACCGATTTGAAAGAGTATTTAACTGGAAAAGTGGTAGTGGCTTACAACTTGAAAATGCTCTTTCCGCTATTGGTTCTGCTGGGGTATTTGGACATGGTTATAATAAGACACCTATTTATTTCCCAGAGTCTGGTACTGATTTTATCTTTGCTGTTTTCGCTAGTAATTTTGGACTCTTAGGTTGTTTTTTATTTCTATTATTATTATTACTATTTGATGGAAAGTTATTCTTTATTGCTATTAAAAAAATTCCTTTAACCGATAAATTCGTCTTAGCAGGAATAATTGGTATGCTTATCTTTCAACAAATACAAAATATTGGTATGACTATTGGTTTACTTCCAATTACAGGTATTACTTTACCTTTTATTAGTTATGGTGGTAGTAGTTTATTATCTTATATGATTTTAATTGGAATCATTCTAAATATTAGAGAAGAACATTCTAATTATCAATATAGTTATAAGAAAAAAGGATTGTTTGGTTAATCCTTTTATTTTTGTAATACTTCTTGATAAACTTCTTTTAACTGTTTACCGACTGTTTTAATATCTTTTTCTTTAGCTTTCTTAAAAGCATTATCAGTTAATGATGGTAGTTTATTTTCTACTATTTTTTTAGTCTTAATAACAAACTCATCTACATTCTTAGCTTTATAAACATCTACATCTTCCATAAACCAGTCTTTAAATATTTCAATATCTCTAACTAGTATAGGACACTTCATAGCACAAGCTTCAATAATTGGTATTCCTTCTGTTTCTTCT
>CAKOYC010000059.1 GCA_934130265.1 uncultured Bacilli bacterium | reverse complement strand
TTGATTACGATACTTTTAAAGAAATAAAAAGTGTAATTGATTCTAAATTAGATGCATTGAATAATGAATTGGATAAAATTAATAAAGAAACAAAAGAAGAACATTTAATAAATGAAGAAGTTATTAAAGAAGTTATAGTTAATTTAAAAAATAATTTTATCCATTTAAATAATCATGAAAAAAAGATGTTTTTAGAAAGATTTGTTAAAGAAATAAAAGTAAGAAAGGAAGATGATAAAGTAATAATAGAAAGTGTTGTATTTTAATTAAAAAAAGTCCGGTTTTAAAAACAAAAAAGTCCGGTTAGAGGTGGAACTTTTGATTATTTTTTCTAAAAAAGTCTACTTTTATACGGAAATTTAATCGATTTGACATATACTGACAAAAAAACAAAAAAATTAATGTATAATAAATAACAGTAATGGAGGTGCTATATGCAATTAAAAGATTATGAAAAAGTAGAAAGCACTAATATAGAGTTTAAAGAGAAAGTAGAATATAATAAGTCTAAGAGTTGGCTTAAATCAGTTTCTGCTTTTGCTAATTCAAATGGTGGAATATTGCTGTTTGGTGTAAGAGATGTTGATAGAGAACCAGTTGGGTTAGCTAATATAGTTAAAGATTCAGAAAAAGTTTCTGAATTAATAAATGATAAAATAACTCCACTTCCACGATATGAATTAAAACCTTTTAAAGAAAAAGATAAAGATTTTATGGTAATAAAAGTAGGAGATGGACCTAGAACTCCATATTATTACAATGGTGACGGAAGAAAAGAAGCTTTTGTTAGAGCTGGAAATCAATCAATATCAGCTCCTAAACATATATTAGATGGATTGATTTTAAAGGGACAGAATACAACTTTTGATGAATTGCCTAGTAAGTATGATGTCTCTGATGTAAGCTTTACTTTATTAAATGCGTCATTAAAAAACGAAACAGGAAGAGAGTTAAATAAAGATAAGGATTATATATCATTAGAATTAATAACGAAAGATAAGAAAGTTACAAATGCAGGTCTACTTTTATCAGATCAAGGTTTATTAATCCAATCAAGAATATTTTGTACTAGATGGAAGGGATTAGTTAAAGGTTCTATTGATGGTGATGCTATTGATGATAAAGAATATACGGGTAGTATTATTTCACTTTTAGAAAATGCAGAAGTATTTATTAAAAACCATTCTAGAATTGGTTGGAAAATTAAAGGTATGAAAAGAATAGAAGTAGAAGACTATCCAGTTAGAGCAATCCGTGAAGCTATTGTTAATGCTATTATTCATAGAGATTATCAAATAGTTGGTTCTGAGATTCATATAGATATATATGACAACAGATTAGAAATAACATCGCCTGGTGGAATGATTGATGGTAGTCTTGTTCAAAATTTAGATATAACTAAAATTTCATCAATGAGAAGAAATAGAGTTATCTCAGATATATTTAATAGATTACATTTTATGGAACGCAGAGGAAGTGGATTAACTAGAATAGTTGAATCATATAACGATTATGATGTTAAACCAACATTTAATTCTGATGTTTCATCATTTAAAGTGGTTTTTCCAAATAAAAATTATATTAAAAAAAGTCCAAGTGAGAGTGAAAAAAGTCCGTTTACAGGTGGTAATGTTGTTAGTGATGAAGATTATTTCGTAATTAAATTACATAAAAATCTTCCAATGAATGTAACGAAGAGTACTCATGATAAAATTCAAAAATTATTTTATAAATTTGGTTATCAGTATAATTTCAAATGGGAAGATGTTGCTGAAATATTTAATGTAAAAAAATCTAGAGCATCAGAAATAGTTGCTTTATTATTAGATTCAAATTTGATTGAACCATCTGATCCAACTAAATATAAATTTAAAAAATAAATGTATTAAACAGTGTAATAATTTACATTGTTTTTTACTATGTGAATCAGTAAAAAAGAAAAATAAAATAAATTTTTTGATGTAAATTATAGTTTATTAGCATTATGACTTAATTAAAACTAAAAATCATAGTATAGCAATATTCATATACAACTAAGTTAGTAAGATTTTATGAAGGTGCAGATGGGTTAAAGACAGGTCATACTGATGCTGCTAAATATTGTCTTGCAGCTACTGCTAAGAAAAATGATATGCGACTAATTGCTATTGTCTTAGGAGAAGAAGTATCAAAAGTAAGAAATAGTGAAACTATGGCCTTACTTGATTATGGATTTAATAGTTATAAAGTACAAATAGTAAAGAAGAAAAATGAGACAGTAAAGACTGAAAGAGTAGAAAAAGCTAGTACTAAGAAAATAGAGTATACACCAATTTATGATATAGGTGTTTTATCTAAGAAGAGTGATGCTAAGAAAAAATATAGTTATGATATTAAAATAACTAAGAATAACTTGCCTTTAATAAAAGGAGAAGTAGTTGGTAAAATAAAAATAAAAGATGGTAATAATGTTGTTGGAGAAGGAGATTTAACAGTTAAAAAATCAACTAAGAAATTATCTTATCTAGTTCTTCTTAGAAATACTATCTATGATATAGCAAGTGGTAATTCATCAGTTAAATAAGTAGTAATATCTATTTATAGAAAATAATTGATTGCCTCAAAGTTGTATTGCTAAAAGTCTAATAAAGTATTAAATCTAATTAAAGAGAGTCTGAAATATTAAAATCATACTCTTTTTGTTGTTGAAAATAACCGGCAAAATAACCGGCAAATTAGAAATTATATGATAAAATGTATAGCATTTTATCATTGAATCCTTGAAAAATGTTAATAATCATTGTAAAATATACAGTAATTTGTAGTTTAATGTGTATTTTTTGTAAAATATGACTTATTATAATAGAGGAGAGTGATAAAATGGAACCATATAAAGCAAAGATGTTACCAATGTCTTACAAACTTGATAAGGGAACAATTAAACTATTAGGTCAAGCCAATGATAAGTATGGACAGTATAAGTCTTTACTTAAAATGTTTAAATTTGATCAAAAGTACTTTTTAGATTCTTTAGTATTAGGAGAGAGTATCAGATCATCTAGAATTGAAGGAACACAGATTTCACAAGATGATATGTATTATATTAATTATAAAGAATCAAATGACAGCATACAAGAAGTAAGGAACTTAAAAACAATGCTAGAATATGCTAATGAAAAACTTAGTAATAAGGACTTTAGTATTTCGATGATTAATTCAATGCACAAAATTTTATTATCTGGTGTTAGAGGCAATGATAAATCACCTGGTGAAATTAGAACAATTCAAAACTATATAGGTCCTAGAGGATTAGGAAAAGAGGGAGCTACTTTTGTTCCACCAATTCCTGAAGATGTTCCTCTCCTATTAGAAAACTTGATGGAATATATGAATAATCTATATGATGATGAACCATTCATTAAAGTTGCAATATCTCATGTTCAATTTGAATCAATTCATCCATATAAAGATGGAAATGGTAGAATGGGAAGAGCTTTAATGACGCTTCAACTTGCTAGACTAAAAGATGATGCCCCAATATTGTTTTTATCAGAAATAATTGAGTTATTTAAGGCCAATTATTATAATTCATTAAATGAATGTAGAAATGGTAATGTAGATGGATTTATTAGATTCTTTTTACAATGCGTTGTAGATCAATGTACAAGAAATATTGGTAGAATTGAAAAAATAAATAGAGTGTATGATGAAGATGAAAAAACTATAAAAGATGCCATTAGTGGCAGTCTTGTTTTAAAAATGCATCCTTTAATGATGAAAAAAATAGTGTTTACAGCCGTAGAAATGGCAGAGGAGTTAGGAGCACATGTTAATTCTATTAATAATATTTTAAAACGTCTAGTTAAACTTAATATTGTTATGAAAGAAAAAAAAGAAGGAACAAATAGAATAACTTATAGATATATTAGAATATATGATACATTCGTTGAACAACTATAAATTATAGTATTTAGAAAAATTGCGAAATATTGCAAAATTGGAGTGATTGAAGTGGGAAAAATAGCAAATATGTTATATATGATAGACTTACTTAATACTAGAAATATTTATACGTTAAAAGAGCTATCAGAAAAAATAGGGGTAACAGAAAGAATGATTAGGTATTATAAAGATGAAATTTGTAATAATGGTATTGCAATTGAGTCTTTTAAGGGACCTAATGGTGGCTATTTTATGATTGATGAAATAAAAAATTATACTAGTATAAATAAGTATGATATTCAACTATTAGATAATGTTAAGCATTTTTTATCTGAAAACAATTTCAAATATGTAGATAAATATGAAGAATTTTTAGATAAGGCTAAAAAGATGTATTCAATATATGAGGAGAAGAGTAAGTATATTGCTAATGTTGATACAACTTCATCAGATGTAATTGAAAAAATTATAAAATCAGCTATAAGTAAAAATGAAAAAGTTGAAATTGTTTATAATGATGTTGATGGTAGTCAGCATAAAAGAATAATTCATCCTTTATATTTGTTTAAGTATAAAGAAAATTACTATGTAACTGCTTTTTGTGAACTTAGAAATGATATACGTCATTTTGAAATAAAAAGAATTGTTAATATAAAATAATAAAGACGAAATACTTCAAATCAATATGCTATAATACCTTCAAGGAGGAAAAATCATATGAATGGTAATTATACTTATATTGACTTTGATGGGGTTATACTTGATTCTGAAGAGAGGATGCTAGATAGAAAATACAGTATAGGTCTTCATAATCATAAAGATGCAAATGAATTTAATGAATATTTTAATTATACTAATTTGCATCCAGAAGAATGGGATTATATTATAAGAGAAGCTAGTTCAATAAATAATTCCGTTGAAATAATTAAAGAATTAGAAAGTATGAAGAAAAAAATAGCAATCTTAACGAAGATTCATTCATTATATGAAATGAGAGTTAAAATTGAAGATTTAAGAGAGCATAGAAGAATAAGTAGTCCTCTACTTTTTGTTCCACCTGGAGTCGATAAATATGATGTAGAGAAACCAAATGGAAAAATACTTATTGATGATTCAAAAACAAATATTAGGTTATGGATTGAAAATGGTGGAAAAGGTTTTATCTTTGATAAGACAATTGCTGAAGATACTAATAGCAAGGTTAAAAGCTTAGAGTTCTTATTAAAGAGGTGAGCTTTTTCTTCAAAAAATATATACTGGAAATAATTTAATTATAGAAATTATTTCCTTTTCTATTGAAAAATAAAACTCCTATGATAAAATAGAAGTAATTTCACATTAAGGAGGTAATAATATGGAAAAGACAACTGGATATGCTAGTATAGATAGACCAAGTTATAAGTATTATTCTGAAGATATTGATTTAAAAGTCTTAGAAGATACTGATATGAAGATGTATGATTTTATGAAAAAAAAGAATAAGGGGCATGAAGATGATATTATCTACTCTTACTTTGGACAGAATAAAACATTTAGAACTTTTGATAAGAAGGTTGAAGAAACAGCAAAATCTTTAAAGAAATATGGATTAAATGAAGGGGATAATATTACTATTTGTTTACCTAATATACCTGAGACAATGGTTTATTTTTATGCTTGTAATAGAATAGGAGTCACTCCATACTTAGTAGATCCAAGATGTTCAGCTAAAAGAATAATTGATTGTATGACTATCTCTAACTCTAAACTTTTAGTATCACTACTTGATACAATGAATAAGAATGTTATAGCAAATGATATTCCAGCTGATAATATTATTGTAGCATCACCTCATGATGATTTTATTAAGTCAAAAGAAAAATTATCTAAGAGTGCTTTAGAAGTAAAAGCACTTTATACAGCTAAAGAAAAGTTATATGAATTAAAGAGAATGATTAAACAAGACAAAAAAGTCTTGATGCAAAGTAAATTTATGAAAACGGCTAAAGACTATGGTGTATTAACAGATTCTTTGTATAATCCTGATATACCCGCTGCTATAATGAATACTAGTGGAACAACTGGTACTCCTAAGGGAGCAATGGAATCTAATAAAGGATATAATGTAACTTCTAATCAAATAGAGTATATAGCACCACACTTGAAAAGAGGAATGACATTCTTTGGTTATATACCATTCTTTTCACTTTATGGCTCATCTGTTGGAATGCATGGAGCACTTTCTCATGGAATAATAGTTGATTTAATTCCTAAAATAGAAGCTCATAAGTTTGATCAGATATATGTAGAAAAGAAACCTAATATTGTAATTGGTGTTCCAAGACTTTATGAAATGTTTCCTGATAGTAAATATATTAATGGTACTGATTTATCTTTTGCAGAGCTATTAGTAATGGGAGGAGACAAAATATCACCTAGTAAGTTAGATAAGATTAATGAAACATTAAAGAAGAATAATTGTAAACAGAAAATAACTTATGGATATGGATCAACAGAAACTATGATGATAGCAACAACTATGGATAATCAAAATAGTCATATGGAAGGTAGTTGTGGAGTATTATATCCTTCGGTAAATGTTAGAATTACTGATAGAGAAACTAATGAGGAATTACCATATAATCAAGAAGGAGAAATATATGTTAATACTCCAACTCAGTTTATGGGATATATAGGAAACGAAAAAGAAACAAAGAACTTTTTCTATGAGGATGAAAAGACTAATATTAAATACTGTAAAACAGGAGATAAAGGTTATATGACAGAAGATGGAATTTTATTTCACACTGGAAGATATAAAAGACTTATGAAAAGACCAGATGGTCATCAAGTTAATTCTGTTCCGATAGAAGATGCTATTAATACTTTTGATGAGGTAAGAGACTGTGCTGTAGTAGGTATTAAAAATGCTTATCGTGATGAGGGAGTTATTCCAACAGCATTTATTGAATTAAAAGATAAGTCATTAGGTAAAGATATATTTAAAGAAATAGTTACTAAGACAAAAGAAATGTTACCAGGTGAACGTGATATGGCACTTGCTTATACTTTAGTGGATCATATTCCCTATACGATAAATGGTAAAGTAGATTTCTCATCTTTAGAAAAAGTTAAGTTTGAAGATATTGATTATCAAATAGTAGATGATCCAATATTTGATGGCTACTTTATAAATGGAGAACAACCAGCTAGAATAAGCCTTACTAAACAAAAAACATTTATAAAATGTTGATTGACACTCTAAAATGTACAGATACTATATCTAAAGTTGCGAAATAAAATGTAAAAATATATGTTCGA
>CAKOYC010000058.1 GCA_934130265.1 uncultured Bacilli bacterium | reverse complement strand
GTGCTAACATTACAATTATTAAAGAACCAAGTCTATCTCCTAGCAAAAAGTTAATAGTGGCTAAAATTATTAGGATATAGATAAATGGATCTTTAAAAGAATCTATTAAAAAGGTAAAAATACTTTTCTTCTTTTCCTCATTAATAACGTTTTTTCCATATTCTTCTCGTCTTTTAGCAACTTCCTTACTGCTAAGTCCAGCATCTTTACTATTAAATATTTTAAATAGATAATCATTATCTTTATCTACATAATCTTTATATTCTTTGTATAATGTTTCTTCATTAAAATTAACTATATCTTTTTTAGAAAACTTTGGTACCATAAAAATCCCTACCTTCTAATTAATTATAGAACAGTTTAGGATTTATTTCTATTTTTTTCTTATTTTTATCGTATCTTTATCAGTAAGATGTCCAATTAATAGTGATGAGTTTACATCATGGTTATTATAGTTTTCATTAACTTTCGCTTCATCATAATTAGCATAACAATATTTACATAGGTATTTACAAGAATTATAAGCACCAATATCTACCATTTCAACACAATTACAAAGATTTCCTTTTCGCATTTTTCCTTTCTTATAGTTCTTACCAGTTAAAGAATAAGCTAGTTGTTTACTAAGACAATCTTCTTTAATAAAATCATACTCCACTAAGTTTTCTTTCTCAAAACATGTTTGACAAGTAATATTATATTTACTAGCTATTCTACTAAAGTTAACTCCTATTTCTTTATAATCTTCTTTAGTAAAAGGAATTATCTTTAAACTATTCATATTCTTTCTTACATTCTTATAATCATCAATAAAAGAAATTATTATATGATTAGTACAACCAGTAAGCAAAGAACAAAGTCTTTCAAAAGCTTTAATATGATAATCTAGATTATACTTTTCACTTAGAAAAATAGGATCATACCTAATATAAATATTATCTTTACCAATAATCTCAGCTATTTGTTTGACTCCATCTATTATTAGACTTTTATTAGGAACATTTAACTCTATATCATTTTTATATGGTGTTATTGTCACATTAAATAAGACTTTCTTTTTAAACTCATTTAGATAAGGTATTATAGGTAAAGGATTCTTAGTACAAAAGTATAATAAGTCTACATCATCAAAATAAATTCTACTTACTAAACTAGGATAAAAGGGATTTCTAACATCAACATACCCTTCTTTATATCTATTAATAAACCAAGGAGTATAAAAAGCTACTATATCAGTTCTACCACTTACAAATAAAATCATTTTCCACCATTATAATTTCTTAATTTTAAATTTACAAATAGGAACATTTTCTTTATTTGTTACATTATAATCAGTAACTCTTTTAGCATATAAATCTTTAACAACATCATTTGTTCTTATATTACGAATATCTAGTCCTTTACTAAATCTATCATCATAAAACTCTATAGCATCAGTATAACCGAATAGAAACCAGTCTTCTTTAATTGTATCTTCCAAAACATTTACATTAATCATAGCTTGATTAGTTACAACAGATCCTAAAAAATCATACTTTCCATTTATAAAGCCATTCTTATAAGCTAAAAATCTAGTCATTATTATTTCTTCCATATTTTTCTTCCTTTCTTTTATATATTTTTTTCAAGTAGGATTATTATACCATAGAAATTATGTTCGTCAAGGTTTTTTTTATATTTAAATACAAAAAAAGCTCTATCTAAAATAAAGCTTTAATTACAATACATGGTGGGCTGTTAGGGATTCGAACCCTAGACCCACTGATTAAGAGTCAGTTGCTCTACCAACTGAGCTAACAGCCCATGAATTGATTTACTACGTTAGTATAGCATAGATTTTTTTAAAATGGAATACCTAAATTGACTTTTTTAAACTTCAACATCATCAAACAATTGTCTTATATCAATTTCTAAAGCATCAGCAAATTTACCAATTGTTTCCAAAGTTGGAGTTTTATCTATGGACAAACATTCCAAATCCCTAACATAACCGTGTGTTAAATTAGTCATATCTGCTAATTCTTGCAAGGTATAACTTCTAATAAGACGATATTTTCTAATGTTTTTTCTTACCTGAATTGATAAATTATGTTTTGAATATCTACCCATAGAAGTCAACTTCCTTTCTATAAAGACATTATTCCACAATTACCAAAAAAAATATGTCGCCTAGTAGAAGTTTATATGCTATAATTAAAATTGAAAGGAGTTAACATGAAAAAACAAAACATTTTTATATCAATAACTGTTATTGTTATTTTGTTACTAACCCTAACTGGATGCAGTAGTGAAATGAAAGACTTTTTTGATGAGGAAAGTTCAAATCCAATAATAAATACTGATTTCAATAGTAATACTGAAGATAATTTTACACACGAAATAACAAATGAGTATACTGATGAATTAGGATGGCACCATATAGAAGGTACTGTTACAAATAACAATAACAAAGATTATCAATATGTAGAAATTGAATTCATTTGTTATGATGATGCTGGTAATAATCTTGGGACAGCAATAGATAATACAAATAATCTTTTAGGAAAAGAAACATGGAGATTTTCTACAATTGATATGTTTTCAGAAGATATAAAAATAAATCACTGTAATTTTCACAAAATAACAGCTTATTAATTTTGGAAAGGAGTTAAATATGTACTGTACAAAGTGTGGAGCCAAATTAAATGAAGGTGATACTTTTTGTCATCAGTGTGGAAATAAGTTAATCAATAATACTGATGAAAGTGATATTACAAACATTATTTGTGCTATAATAGGATTAACCATGCCGATAGTGGGAGCAGTTTTATACTATGTCTTTAAAAAGTCAAATCCAAAAGCTGCTAAAACTGCTAATGTATGTTCATGGATTGGATTTCTAGTACAAACTATTTTATTAATAATTAAATATTATCTAATTTTATATTAAAAAGAAGACTTCATTTAGTAAGTCTTCTATATTTTTTCATAAATAATTCTTGTAATTCATTACATTTATCAACGTCCATTGGTGGTACATCTTTTAATGGATTATTTATACCTAACTCTTCATATTTAGAAAATCCCATATGATGGAATGGTAAGAACTCTACCCTTTCCACATTATCAATCTTTTTTAAATATTCTACTAATGAGTCAATATATTCTTCACTATCCATCATACCAGGTACAACTACTTGTCTTATCCAGACTGGTTTACCACTTTTATTCATCGCTTCAACAAATTTTAAAGAGTCATCCATTTCTCTACCTGTTAAATGCTTATAACCTTCTCTTGTAGTAAACTTAACATCAAATAAGATTAAGTCAACAAGACTAAGAATTTCATCATAATCACCTTTTCCTACCCCACAAGTATCTAAAGCGATATGAATATCTTCCTTCTTTAGCTTTTTACAAACATCAGTTAGAAACTCAATTTGAAGAAGGGGTTCTCCTCCAGAGAAAGTTACCCCTCCAGAATTTCTCTTAAAATATGGTTTACTTCTTAAAACTTTCTTAACAAGTTCATCACTAGTAATATTATCTTCTCTTTTAACCCACATTTCTGGATTATGACAATAAAGACAACGAAGACGACATCCTGTTAAAAAGACAACTGTTCTAATACCAGGTCCATCAACAAGGCCAAATGTTTCAATAGAATCGATTGCACCAGTCATTTACATTTTCTCATGGAAAGTTCTTGCAATTACTTCCTCTTGTTGCTTTCTTGTAAGTTTATTAAATCTAACTGCATAACCAGAAACACGAATAGTAAGTAGTGGATATTTATCAGGGTTATTCATAGCATCAATTAATGTCTCACGATTTAGTACGTTTACATTTAAGTGATGTGCCCCTTGAATAAAGTAACCATCTAGTAATGATACTAAGTTTTCAATACGTTCTTCTTCACTATGTCCTAAAGTAGTTGGCACAATTGAGAATGTATTAGAAATACCATCACGACAACAATTAGCCCAATCTAGTTTTGCTACTGAGTTAAGAGATGCTATAGCACCAGATGAGTCTCTTCCATGCATTGGGTTAGCTCCTGGAGCAAAGGCAACACCTGCTTTTCTACCATCTGGAGTAGCTCCTGTATTAGAACCATATACTACATTTGAAGTGATAGTTAAAATAGATAATGTTGGATGAGCTTTTCTATAGCAAGGATGTAGACATAACTCTTCATAGAATTTATTAATTATTTCTTTAGCGATATCATCTACTCTATCATCATCATTACCAAATTTAGGATAATCTCCTTCAATTTCAAAATCAACAGTTATACCATCTTCATCTCTAATTGGTTTTACTTTAGCATATTTAATAGCTGATAGTGAATCTACTGCTACCGAAAATCCAGCTACCCCATAAGCCATTAATCTATTAACATAAGTATCATGTAAAGCCATTTGGCCAGCTTCATAAGCATACTTATCATGCATGTAGTGAATAATATTCATAGCATCAGAATAGATTCTTGCTACTTCATGCATCATCTTATAGTAAGCTTCTTTTACCTTATCATAATCAAGTACTTCATCAGTCATCTTTTCAAAACCTGGAATAACTAAATCACGTCTTACTTCATCAACACCACCATTTAGAGCATATAACAAAGTCTTAGCAAGGTTACAACGAGCTCCAAAGAATTGCATATCTTTTCCAAGTCTCATGGCTGATACACAACAAGCTATACCATAATCATCACCCATAGATGGACGCATCACATCATCATTTTCATATTGAATAGAGTCTGTGGCAATACTTACTTTAGCACAATATTTCTTCCAAGGCTCTGGTAACTTATCAGCCCATAAAACAGTCATATTAGGTTCAGGTGCACTTTCTAAGTTCTCTAGGGTATGAACAATTCTAAAACTTGTCTTATTAACTAATGTTTCTCCTTCATTGGTCATACCACCTAATGAACAAGTAACCCAAGTAGGATCACCTGAGAATAATTCATCATATTCTGGTGTTCTTAAATGTCTTGCTGCTCTTAGTTTAATAACAAACTGATCAACTATTTCTTGAACATCACTTTCAGTTAGAGTACCATTTGCTAAATCTCTTTCAAAGTATATATCAAAGAAAGCATCTACTCTACCTAAACTCATAGCAGCACCATTATTTTCTTTAATAGCTGCTAAATAACCAAAATATGTCCATTGTACTGCTTCTTTAGCATTCTTTGCTGGTCCAGAAATATCAAATCCATAGCTCTTAGCCATTTCTTTAATTTCATTCAAAGCTCTATACTGCATTGATATTTCTTCACGAAGTCTAATAGTTTCATCATCCATAACTGTTATTTTCATATTATCCCAGTCATTTTTCTTATTCTCCATTAAATAATCAATACCATATAAAGCTATTCTTCTATAGTCTCCTATTATTCTTCCACGCCCATAAGCATCTGGAAGTCCTGTTAATAATTTATTATGACGAGCACGTCTAATCTCAGCTGTATAAGCATCAAATACTCCATCATTATGAGTCTTAACAAGATTAGTATCTTTTATAAAATGTTCAAGAGTAGGATCCATCTTATAACCATAAGCTTCTAACTCTTGATAAACCATCTTTATTCCACCTTTAGGAACAATTTCTCTTTTACCAAGTTCATCAGTTTGAAGTCCAACAATTACATCATCATCTTCTGATATATATCCAGGTTTAAAAGCGTTAATTCCAGCAGGATTTACTGTATCTATATCAATAACATGTTTTTTAACTTCTTCTTTACACATATCATCATAGACTTTTAAAACTCTCTTAGTTTTATCTGTTGGTCCTACTAAAAAGCTTTCATTGCCCTCATACTTTTTATAGTTTTTCTTAATGAAATCATTTACATTAATTTCTTTTGTCCAAGCTCCTTCATTAAAGCCTTTCCATTCTTCTTTCATCTTTCATACCTCCTACTTCTATAGTATACCATGTATCAAGTTTCTTACTCAAATATCTTAGAAAAATTTTACAATATTTTACCTAAAAAAAGTATTATCTAAAGTAATATGTTACCCATAAATAATACCAATTATAATTGTAAATATAACAGCAAGTACCAATAGTGAAATACCGGTAATTTTTAATGCTTTATTCTTCTTCTTAAATCCGATAATACATAAAAATATTATTCCTAGATATAAAAAGAAAAATAATAATATCATACCTAAACGCATACAAGCACTCCTTTCCATCCTCATATATATCATAACATATTTAGTTTATTTTTTAGAATACAATTCTTTTTTTATTTTAATTTTCATTTTTTTATTTTATAATAAGGAAAAGAGGTGGCTAAATGAAACAAAAATTTTTATTTATTATTTCTATTTTTCTTATTATTTTTACAACAGGCTGTACTCAAATAGTACAATCAATAACCGTTAACAATGATAAAAGTGTTGACTTAGTTATTATCGAAGCAATAGATACTAGTAAACTTACTAACACTGAAATTAATAGTATAAAAAATGAATTAAATTTAGATGAATTAGAAAAAGCTGGTTATAAACTTGAAGATTACAAAGCAGGTAGTTATACAGGCTACAAAGTGACAAAACATTTTAACAACATAGATAAAATTAGTACTAATGAAGAAATCATTGCAGATTTAGCAATTAAAAATATTACAAAACAAAATTATTTTTTCACTGTAAAGAAAGGATTATTTAAAAACACTTATTATGGTGATTTATATTCATCAACTATTAAAGAATTAAAATCTCGTACTAAGAATAGCAATGATATTAGTTACAATTATGTTATAGGAACAGATAATGATACTGGTTTTAGTTTGATTCTACCAAATTCTATAAAAGACAATAATGCGGCCTATGTAAGTGATGATGGAAAAAATAGTATCTGGTATACTTTAGATGATGAACCAATTCAATTCAAATTCACTCTTTATAATTATAAGACAATATTTATAATAATTACTTTATTTGTTATAATATTATTTGTCATCTTATATAAATTTTTCAAGAAAAAAAGAAAGAAAAATTTAACTTTAGAAAGTTACAATAACAATTCTTTATTTTAGTTAGTGAGGTTTTATAATGATAAATTTATTAATTACAACTAATAACTGCTCCGATTATGCACTTGCTAATTTACTTAGTACAGTACAAAATATCATTAACATGATAGCTATCATCGTTCCAATCTTATTGATTATTTCTATTATTTTATCACTTGTTAGCTTTCTTGTTAACGTTGATCAAAAAAATAAAAGCAAAAAAATAATTCAGAAAGTAGCT
>CAKOYC010000057.1 GCA_934130265.1 uncultured Bacilli bacterium | reverse complement strand
ATTCTGATTAATCTTTTTTATCTCTTTAAAGGTTAAATTAGTAAGAGAAATATCTATTTTACTAGGTAATACGATAACAATATTATCACTAGTAAGAGCAAGTTTAAGTCTAAAGCCAGTAATAAATTTATTAGTTAAAAGAAGATTATCACTAACATCTATCATGTCATCAATAATTAATTTCATTAAGCCTCCTTATAATATTTTATGCGTTTTTATCTTCAAAAAGTCCTAAAAATGTGATATAATATCAGGCAGAAGAAGAGGTGGTAGTTGTGGCATTAAATGATGTTAGAGGGATAGGACCAAGGTCTTTAGTCCTTTTGAATAAAATAGGGATTACCACAGTAGATGATTTGGTAACCCATTATCCTTTTCGTTATGATATTTTGAAAAGAGGATCACTTACTGATACAGTAGATGGTGATCATATTATTATAGATGGAAGAATAGAAAGTAGTCCAATCTTAGTTAGGTTTAAAGCAGGACTTAATAAAATGAACTTTAGATTAGTTACTTCATCAGGCGTAGTTGGTATATCTATATTTAATAGAGCATTTCTAAAAAGTCATTTAGCAGTAGGTACTGGTGTTACAGTAATAGGTAAATTTGATAGGAGAAAGAATGTTATTACAGCATCTGATATAAAATTAGAGACATTATCAGCGAAGATTAAGATAGAACCAGTTTATCATTTAACTAGTGGTCTTACTAATAAGAATATGTCTACTTATATAAATATGGCTTTACTAGGTAATTATAAAGAAATAACAGATTTTATCCCTTTAGAGTATCAAGAAAAGTATAACTTTGTTAATAAAAGAACCGCTTTAAATATAGTACATAATCCACCTTCTCTTGAAAAGTTAGAGGAAGCGAAGAATAGACTTAAGTATGAAGAGTTATTTTCTTTTATGTTTAAGATTAACTATTTAAAAATGGAAAATAAGAATAAAAATTCTGGTATAAAAAAAGAAATAGATACTAAGAAAGTAGAAGACTTTATTAAAACACTTCCTTTTGAACTCACAGCTGATCAGGAAAAAGCAGTTTCTGATATTGTAAAAGACTTAGCTAGTGAAGGAAAAATGAATAGGTTATTACAAGGTGATGTTGGTAGTGGTAAGACAATTGTTTCTTTTCTTGCTATCTATGCTAACTATCTAGCAGGATATCAGAGTGCTTTAATGGCTCCTACTGAGATACTTGCTACCCAGCATTATAATAATATGAAAGATATCTTTAAAGATACTGATATAAATATTGCCTTATTAACAGGATCGACTAGTAAGAGGGATAAAGATAAGATTTTAACAAGCCTTGCTAATAATGATATAGATGTAATTATTGGGACTCACTCTTTAATTCAAGAAGAAGTAGAGTATAACAATCTAGGATTAGTTATTACTGATGAACAACATAGGTTTGGAGTTAATCAAAGAGCTAACTTAGAAAATAAAGGTAAGAAACCAGATACCTTATATATGAGTGCTACTCCCATACCAAGAACTTATGCTTTAACAATCTTTGGTGATATGGATGTATCTACTATTAAGACAAGACCAAAGGGTAGAAAAAAGATTCATACAGTGCTAAAGAATGAGACTGAGATGAAAGATGTCTTAGCCATGATGTATGAAGAATTGAAACAAGATCATCAGATATATGTAATAGCACCTTTGATAGAAGAAAGTGAAAATAGTGATTTAACTAATGTTAATGAACTTAAAGATAAATTAACAGTCGCTTTTGGTAGTAAATATAAGATAGGGCTAGTTCATGGTAAGATGGTTACAGCAGCTAAAGATAAAGTTATGAATGATTTTCTTCTTAATAAGTGTCAAATACTAATTAGTACAACTGTTATTGAAGTAGGAGTAGATGTTCCTAATGCTACTATGATGGTTATCTTTGATGCTAATAGATTTGGACTTTCAACCCTTCATCAGTTAAGAGGAAGAGTAGGAAGAAATGATTTACAGTCACATTGTATTTTAATAAGTAATCAGGATACGGAAAGACTTCATATTATGGAAAAGACTACTGATGGATTTGAAATAAGTGAAGAAGACTTTAAATTAAGGGGCCATGGTGATTTATTTGGTACTAAACAAAGTGGTGATATGTCTTTTAAAATAGCTAATATAAAGAATGATTATTCTATCCTTTTAAGAGCAAGAGAAGATTCTTATCAGTATTTGTTAAAAAAGACAGAAGAAGAAAAACAATTAAAGAAAAAGATTATTGAATCAATTATACATAGTTAAGTGTAAAGAAGTGGAAAGTTTCGGAAATAAAATTGACATCTTAGAGTTTTTTAGTTATTATTAAGTTACATGATAGGTAGCTTTTACTATTTATCATGAAGTATAATCTACTGTTTTTTGTGTAGATATACTTACCGAAACCCCCTGAAGGAGCCGAAAGGCTCCACTTTTTGTTTGTTTGAGTTTAAGAAAATTTAGAATATGAACATAAATAATTAAATGAATTTGTATAAGTTTGATAAAGATTAATAATTTTGGTATCTAAGCTTTTTGAATAAAATACTACAATCAATAGACTTTTGTGGTAAATTATTAAAATTTTATTAAATGTTCATAATATATAGAAATTATTATGACATACTATATGTACTGATAAGAAGGTGAAGTACATGGATAATAATACTAAAAACTTAATTTTTTTAAGACCTATGATGAATATATCAGAAATGGTTCCATATTTAAAACAAAAAAATATAAAATTTGATTTGATTTCTGAAGAAGATGCGGAGGCTTATTTAAAATACAATAATAATTATTATAATGTAACTGCATATAAACATAATTTCCAAAAATATCCATCTCCTGCCGGAAAATATGAAGGACTATATCAAAATTTAGATTTTGCATATTTAAAAGATATGGCGATTATTGATCACAGAACAAGATTATTCTTATTTAAAATGATAATAGATATTGAACATTATTTAAAAATAAAAATATTGAATACAATAGAAACTATAGAAAAAGAGGATGGATATAAAATAGTTAATTTGTATTTGGAAAAAGATTTTAATGACGAAAAGTTTCCTAAAAGAGTTCATAATAGTATTTTTAAAAAGGTAGGTAATGAGTATTATCAAAAAATATTTTCTAAATATGATGTTGATAAAGATAAAAAGTTAGAGAATATACCAATATGGGAATTCCTTGAAATTATTACATTTGGTGAATTAGTTAATTTCTATGATTTTTACACTAAGGAATATAATTTATTAGATGAAAATAAAGATGTATATATATTGAGAGATATTGTAAATTTAAGAAATGCTGTTGTACATAATATATGTGTATTAAGTGAATTAAATAAGAAAGATAATGATTATCCAGCATCATATAAAATTGTACAATATTTAAAAGATTGTAATATAGGAAAAGTAACAAGAAATAATAAGCTTAGTAATTCAAGAATTAGACAAATTACATATACGCTTTATATGTTTAATGAAATAGTAACAAGTTGTGGTATAAAAGAAAATGTGAATAAAGAAATAAATAAATTATTTTTTGATAGAATAATTTTACACAAAGAATATATTATAATAATGAACTATTAAAATCAATATATTCATATTTCAAAAATATGGTGTTAGTATAGATGGTGTGTGACTTGGATTATGCCAAACAGAATCTTGAACGAGAATTCTGCGTACTATAGAGTCATAGTTTTATAGACTTCTAAACCTAGAACATCATCAATATAATTATAATATTCATTGGTATCTTGATATAAAGTGCGGTGAAATGTGATTTCACCAAAGATAGTAACAATGGTTCTTTTTACATTGGATTTATTAATATAAAATCTTTCTTTTCTTTTTTCTGAATTTTTAAATTCTAAATTGACAGCCTCAATAAATTCTTTTATAAGGTCGGTAGATAAATCATTAAATAATTCTTGCAATGAAACAGTTAAATTAACATATATATTTTTAACATTACTAAAAATGAATTTTTCAATGCAAATGGCTAATTTTTCTTTAATTTTGTCAATTAGACTATTAATTAATGAATTTTCTGAACTAATATTTAAAATCTGTGGTAGAATATACATGAAAAGACTCTTTTATTTTTTGATTTTACAGGTATATTATACCATGAGTCTTTTCTTTTTTTATGCGTTCCGATAAATTTTTACTCCGCCAAATAGATATTACATTTACTTTTGTTAAGAATGTATGTTTATGTTATAATAATTCAGACAAATAAAAAATTAATGAGAGGAACATTTATATGAAAAAAGCAATTGATGTGGTAGCAGCATTAATAATAAAAGATGATAAAATTTTCTTGGCTAAAAGAGCAACTGGAGATAGTAGTTTATTAGGAAAGTGGGAGTTTCCAGGGGGAAAGGTTGAGCCTGGTGAAGCGGAAGAAAAAGCTGTTGAAAGAGAAATAGAGGAAGAACTTGGTATTCAAGTGAAAGCTGATTTTTATTTAACAAATAATGTATGTGAATATCCGACAAAAATAGTAAATTTAAAACTATATAAGTGTAGTTTTATTGCTGGAAAGCTAACTTTATCAGCTCATTCAGACTATGAATTTGTCAATAAAGATAAACTACTTGATTATGATTTAGCTCCAGCTGATATAAAATTGGCAGAATATATTAAGGAGATGGAACTATGAGATTTTGGTTTGTTAATCAGGGTAGCACATACAAAGAAGAAATTAGTGATGGATTTATTTATGCACCTAGAAATAATGATAATGATGAAACTCGCCAATATTGGTCTAACGTTAAAAATGTAAAAAAAGGTGATATTATATTTTCTAATAAAAATGCTAGTATAGTGTCAGTGGGTGTAGCTTTAACTGATGGTATGGAGTCCAGTATTCCTGATTCAATTAAAGGAAAGTGGAATTCGGATGGTTTTAAAGTTGATATAAAGTATTATGAATTACCAAAAAATAAATGCTTACGTTTTAGTGAATTTAAGGAAGTATATATGAAAGATATTGATCTTAAAAATAATCCCTTCACCTGCAAAGGCAGTGCTAAACAGGGTTACTTGTTTCCCATTGATCAATCAATAGCAGAATTTTTTATAGAAAAGATAAATGATAAAAGTATAACTAAACTTATTTTAGATATTGATAGTAAGTATATGCAAGAATTAGAACAGTTAGAGGAAACTAGACAATTAGAAGAAATAGTTAAAGGTAGAATTAAGAGTTATAGCGACGCGGAAATAGAAAAAATGGAAACTAAAAAATATACTTATGTTGCTAAAAAATCAAATGATAAGGATAAAGTATCTAGAGAAAACACAGATCCAAGATTAAAAGTAACAAGAATGGAAAAAGCAAATTATAATTGTGAAATTAATCATGATCATAAAACCTTTTTGTGTGTTTCAGGAAGACATCAGTATTTAGAATGTCATCATATAATTCCATTAAGTGCTCAGTGTGATTTTTCTGAAATAAAACTAGATAGTATGTTTAACATTATTTCTGTTTGTCCAACTTGTCATGCAAAAGTTCATTATGCTCTCTTGGAAGAGAAAGAAAAAATATTTATTAATATGTATAAATTAAGAGAAAAAGAAATGCTTGAGCATGGATTTGATTTGGCAAAAATAAAGGAAGTATTTAATAAATATTATAAATAAGAATAGAAAAATTAGTTGTAATTATGTTGACAGTCAAACTATAATCTAAAAGAAAGGAAGTATCATAATGGTAGATTATCAAAGATGTGCAATAGTTAATCATAGAACTAAGAAGGAAAATAAAAGACTTATACGTCGTCTTAATATTATCGCTGGACAAATAAGCGGTCTTAAACAGATGGTAGAAAGCGATAGGCATTGTGATGATATTTTAATACAAATAGCATCAGTTAATAAAGCTCTTAAAAGTTTAGGAAATGAAATTTTAAAGGGACATTTAGAAACTTGTGTAGCTAAAGAATTGAAAGAGGATAAGATAGGGGTAATTGATGAAGTGATAGACTTATTTAAAAGGCTTGATCCTTAATGAATTTATATGTCAAAATTAAAGGAATTAGTTGTAATCACTGCTTACAAACGATAGAAGCAAATCTATTAAAAGATAAAAATATAGAAAGTGTTAAATTTAAAAATGATATTGCTATTATCACTTATAAAAATACTATTAATAAAGAAAAACTAATAAAGAAAATCATCTCTTTAGGTTACTATACTGAAGAAGATTATATAAGTGATGATATAACCAAACTCGATAATAAAACAAATCTAAAAGAAATAATCCTAATCATAACTATATTAATTCTTATCTTTTATCTATTAAATAAACTGATAGGTTTTAATATCTTTAATGCTATTCCACCAATTGATAGTAATATCACTTATGGAATGCTTTTTATCACTGGACTTTTTACTAGTATTCACTGTATAAGTATGTGTGGAGCAATTAATTTACTAACCGTAATAAATAAAACAGGTAAAAGAACTTATAAAAGACCAATTCTTTATAACCTAGGTAGACTAATCTCTTATACCTTTCTAGGAGCTGTAGTAGGACTAATTGGTAGTACTATAACAATAAATAATCAAGTATCAGGGATAATTATTTTACTAGCTGCTACCATCATGTTTTTAATGGCTCTTTCCATGCTAGGAATAATCCCTTTAAGAAAAGTAAAAAGACTTAATGGGAAACTAAAGATTAAAAGTCCCTTTCTAATTGGTTTATTAAATGGACTTATGCCTTGTGGACCACTCCAAGCAATGCAAGTATATGCTTTATCAACAGGTAGTCCTATAAAAGGAGCTATATCTATGTTTCTCTTTTGTCTTGGTACTATCCCTCTTATGTTAAGTACCGGTCTAATTCTAACTAGACTTAATAGTAAAAATAAAATCATTATTAATAAGATAGCTTTTAATACTAATATTATCACTAGTGATGCTTAATCAAGCCTTACTATCTCTAGATATAGACCTATTTAAAAATCAGAAAGAAGAAACCTATCAGAAATCTATTATTAAAGATAACTATCAAGAAATTAAGATAAATGCTTCATATGGTAATTATCAAAATATAATCATTCAAAAAGATATACCAGTTAGACTAATCATTCATGTTGATAAGGATAAACTAACTGGTTGTAATAATGAAGTTTATCTAAAAAAATATAACATTAAGAAAAAATTAGTAGCAGGCGATAATCTAATAGAGTTTACCCCAACTAAAGTAGAAACTTTAACTTATACCTGTTATATGAATATGATTAAAAATAATATTAAAGTAATAGATAATAAAAAATATTTTGAAAGGAAAAGCTAATTATGAAAGTAATTTTAAGTATT
>CAKOYC010000056.1 GCA_934130265.1 uncultured Bacilli bacterium | reverse complement strand
CACTATGTGAACCTAACGCTTTGCAAGTGGAAAAACAAGGATATGGTTATGTCGTAGCATCTGTTGGCGAACTTGGTGGTGTTGTTCCATATACTACTTATTTTGCTAGAAATAGTTATCTAACTAAGAATAATGATTTAATTAAAAGCTTTAGAGATGCTATTCAAAAGGGATTAGATTTTGTACATAATTCTACAGATGAGGAAGTTGCAAAAGCGATAATTGACCAATTTCCTGATACTTCTTTAAAAGATATAACTAATGTTGTTAAAAGATATAGAAAAATAGATGCTTGGCCAAAAACAACGGAATATAAAAAAGAATCTTTTGATCACTTACAAGAGATTATGGAAAACGCTAACGAACTTGATAAGAAAGTTTCATATGATAAATTAAAATATGAAATCAAATAATATCTTAGAAATAGCACATCTAGTTAAAAATTATCAAGATACTAAAGATGAAATTAAGGCAATTGATGATTTTTCTTATAATGTTAGTGAAGGTAAATTTATTTCCATAGTTGGTCCTTCTGGTTGTGGAAAAAGTACCCTACTTTCTATTCTTGCTAAGCTTGAAGATAAGTCTAGTGGAAGTATTAAGTTTAATAAGGATAATATTGTTCTAGGATATATGTTACAAAAGGATAGTTTATTTCCTTGGTTAACTATTTTAGATAATTGTCTTTTAGGATTAGAAATTAAAAATATTAAGACAGAAGATAATATTAGTTATGTTAATCATCTTTTAGATAGTTATGGCTTAGCAGAATTTAAGAATAAGTATCCTAGTAGCTTATCTGGAGGCATGAGACAAAGAGTTGCTCTTATTAGGACACTAGCAATTCATCCTGATATATTATTATTAGATGAGCCGTTTTCAGCACTTGATGCTATGACTAGAGTGGCTCTTGCAGATGATTTATACAAGATGATTAAGAAGGAAGGTAAAACTGTCTTGATGGTAACTCATGATATAGCAGAAGCTGTTAGTTTAAGTGATATAGTTATTGTCTTAACGAAAAGACCTGCTACTTTAAAGTCTATATATGAGATAAACTTTGAAGAAAGAGGTACACCTTTTGAGAATAGAAAGAAAAAAGAGTTTAGTATTTACTATGATAAGATATGGAGGGATTTAGATGTTCATATCTAAGGAAAGAAAGAAGTATTTAAAGAATATAAAAAAAGAGAAAATATTCATTATCTTCTTTCAAATTATGATACTTATCTCTTTTCTAGTTATTTGGGAAGTACTTGCTAAATTTAAAATAATAAATACTTTTCTTGCTAGTAGTCCTTCACTTATTTTTAAGACATTAGGTAAACTAGTAGCTAGTAATGATTTATTTACCCATATTAAAGTTACTTTATTAGAGACCATTATAAGTTTTTCTTTAGCATCAATTGGAGGAATAGTAATTGCATCTATTCTTTGGTGGAATAAACGTCTTGCTAAAATAGTTGATCCCTATCTCACAGTTATTAATGCTCTTCCTAAAGTAGCTCTTGGTCCTTTAATTATCATTTGGGTAGGAGCTAGTACTAAGTCAATAATCTTTATGGCTTTACTAATCAGTCTATTCTTATCTATTATCAATATTTACCATGACTTTAGTGAAACTGATAAAAACTATCTAATTTTACTAAAGAGTCTAGGGGCTAGTAAGAAAGATTTATTCTTTAAAGTTGTCTTACCTAGTAATTTTTCTAACATAATTAATAATCTAAAGATTAATACAAGTATGGCCTATATAGGTGTTATTATGGGTGAATTACTTGTTTCTAAAAAGGGATTAGGTTATCTAATTATGTATGGTAGTCAAGTGTTCAATATCAATTTAGTTATTACTTCTGTATTTTTACTAGGAGTGTTTGCCTTTTTATTCTACTATGTTATTTGTCTAGTAGAAAGAATTGTGGTAAAAGAATAAGAATAATTTAGTATATTAAAAAGACCTAGAATTTTAATCTAGATCTTTTAATTTATCTATTAATCTAAAATATTTTTAAGAACAATAGTCTTTGTACGACTCATTTCTTTTAGAGTAGTTGAAACTCCTTCATTACCAATTCCAGAGTGCTTCCAACCACCAAATGGCATTTCAATAGCACGATAGAAACTTGCACCATTGATAACTGCTCCACCTACTTCCATTTCCATAGCAGCTTTGAAGGCAGTTTTCATATCACTAGTCATAATGTTTCCACATAGACCAAATTTACTTTGATTAGCTATTTCTAGAGCTTCATCTAACGTATCAAAAGTACAAACAGGAATAACTGGTGCAAAGATTTCCATATCTTTCATTACATCCATATCTTTTGTTACATTATCTAGAATTGTTGGTTCAAAGAAAGCACCATTTCTTCTACCACCATATACTAAAGTAGCTCCTTGATCAAGTGTTTTTCTTACTTGTTCTTCGGCGTTAATTGCTGCTTTTTCATTGATTAGGCAACCAATATCAGCATCTTCTTGTTGAGGCATAGCTACTTTTAGAGATTGTAGTGTTTCTACTGCTTTTTTAATAAATTCATCTTTAATACCTTTTTGTACTAAGAATCTTTTACTAGCACAACAAACTTGTCCAGTATTATAAAGACGTCCCCAAACTAATTCTTTCATAGTTAATTCCATATCGGCATCATTCATTACGATGAAAGCATCATTTCCACCAAGTTCTAGCATAACATGAGTGATATTAGCAGCTGCATTAGCCATTACTTCAGCTCCTACTTCTGTACTTCCTGTTACACTAATTAAAGCTACTTGCGGATGTTTTGCTAGAGCATTACCTGTTACAGAACCACGTCCTGATATACAGTTAATAACACCATCTGGTACTCCAGCATCTTTTAGTAACTCACAATATCTGTGTAATGTTAGTGGATTATCAGTAGATGGTTTTACAATTACACTATTTCCCATTATTAAAGCACTAGGTACTTTTTGACCAAATAAGTCACATGGAAAGTTAAATGGAATTATACAAGCTACTACTCCTAATGGTTGTTGAACTGTTATTTGCATAGTTTTTTCTTGTCCAACTTCACTACCTGCTGGAATAACATTACCATAATCATGTTTTGCTTTTTCAACATATCCATGAATGAAATGCTTTGTATTACTAATTTCAGCTCTTGCTTCTTTAATTGGTTTTCCTGTTTCTTTAGATAATAATTGAGCAAGTTCTTCATGATTAGCTTCTACTAAATCAGCAAATTTATAAAGAATTTCTCCTCTTTCATGAAGTGGCATTTTAGCCCAACCTTTTTGAGCTTTAGCAGCTTCTTTTACACAAAGGTCTACATCTTCTTCAGTTGCTAATGGAACAGTATCAATTAATTCATTAGTTGCCGGATTAATTACATCTGCTTTTTCTCCATTACTAGCATCTACAAATTTTCCTCCAATTAAATTTTTCATTTGTCCTCCTATTCTTTTCCAAATCCAGTAAATGATAACATTAGTCCACCACAGATGTTGCATGAATGTTCATCATATCCATATTCACCAAAAGTAAAGATTGTAATAAATGGAACACCATGTGCTTCTTCTACCAATTTATCATATACTTCATTTATTCTATTACCAATTCCTAATTTTCTTCCTCCACAGTGTACTAATACATATCCGGCTGGATCACATGATAATTGACTCTTTAAGTCTTTTAATGTTGCTTTTGTAGAATCAATTAATTCATCTACTGTTGCTTCTAATTGAATAATAGCTGTTTTTTCTACTACTTTATTTCCTAAGTTAATAGTATCATCATTTGGAGTCTTAGTTCCTTGATCATCACCAAACATTGGATGACGTACAACAGTTAAGTTTCCTAGTGGATCTTTTACCCCTAATGGTTTAGTAATTGATGCTACTAATAAGTTTTGACCATGTAATTTATCTACAGTTGTACCAGTCCATTCAGCATATTTCTTAAGAGCAGAAACTCCATCAATTTTAACTAATGTACGGTTATTTTTAACTTCTGTAATTAATCCAACATTACCAGATTCACGATATGCTCCTGTATAAGAAGTTGCTATTTCACAATCCGTATAGAAGAATACTACAGCTACACCATCAGAAAACACTTTATCATTACAATATATTTTCCAGTTTCCTTCTACAGTATCATCAGCAGCACTTCCTCCAAACATTGGAACACGTCCAATAATATCTTGGATACCCATTAAGTAATCTTCTTCTTCTTTTGGACTTGCTACCATATAGAAATAATCTGGTGAATAAGTTGCTCCAGCATTTAATACTGCTTCTCTTGCTACTTTTCTTCCGATTTCTCTAGCATTTTTTCCAGCTTCATGGCAAGCAACTCCAACTGATAAGTTTTTATCATCAAAACTCATCATTGCAGCAAAACCATCTTCACTAGCAATTATTCCATCATTAGTCATAACCATTCCACTTGATGTACAACCAACTACTGGAACTCCTCTCATTGTAGAACGAACTCCTTTTACTACTTCTTCTACATCATCTTGACATGAAGTATAAAGTAATCCTAGTTTTGGTTTCATTCCCAGTTTTGCATTTTTAGCAGTTTCTACACCTTTAGTAAAACTGTCTTTTTGAGTACTATACCCTACTTTTGTTTTCAACATAAACTTCTCTCCTTCTATTCTTTTTTCTCATATCAAGTATGAGTTGTTGAATTTTTGATTAATAAATTGATACTTATTAACCTACTCTTCCCTATTATTGATTATAGCACAGTTTAAAAAAAAAGAAATGTTTTCCACAAAAAAAACATATTTTAAATATGCTTCTTTACAAATTGACACTGGAAATGGCATTTAAATTATAATCTGCTCTTACTCCTTTTTTATAAAGATAATAACCGGCTGCTGCTATCATGGCGGCATTATCAGTACAAAAGCTAAGAGGTGGTATTGAGTAGTTTAAGTTTAATTCCTTAGCTAGTTTATCTATTTCTTCTCTTAGTTGTTGATTAGCAGCTACTCCACCAGCTACTATTAGATTATTAATGTTTTCATTTACTAATGCTTTTTTTGTTTTATTTACAATACTACCTATGGCTACTGTTTGGAAAGAACATGCTAAATCTGCTTGATTTATTTTTCTATTATTTTGTTTTTCTTTATGAGCTAAGTTAATAACTGCACTTTTTAAACCACTGAATGAAAAATTATAACTATCGTCATTTAATGGCATTGGTAATTGATAAGTATTTTTACCAGTATGGGCTAACTTATCAAGTTTAGGACCTCCTGGATATGGCAAGCCAATTACTCTAGCTACTTTGTCATAACATTCACCTATTGCATCATCTAGTGTACCACCTAATTTTTCAAATTTTAAATGTTCATTCATCTTTATTAGTTCTGTATGGCCACCACTTACGACTAAGGCTATTAGAGGAAACTTAAATTCTTCTACTAGGCTATTAGCATAGATGTGTCCTGCTATATGGTGAACAGGTATTAATGGTTTATTATAAACAAAACTTAATGTTTTGGCAGCTTCTAATCCTACTAGTAGACTACCAATCAAGCCTGGACCATAAGTAACTGCTATAGCATCAATATCTTCTATTTTCATTTTTGCTTTTTGAAGACAATCTTCTATTACGAAGGTTATGTTTTTTACATGCTCTCGACTTGCTATTTCCGGTACTACTCCGCCAAAGTTTTCATGAATAGAAATCTGGGTTGAAGTTGAGGTTGCTATTTCTTCTCTTCCATTTTTTACAATAGAACAACTAGTTTCATCACAACTGCTTTCTATTCCTAATATATAAATATCTTTCATTTTTTACACTTCCAAATCTAATTCTTTTTGTCTAATATTAACTCCATCAATATGGCATCTATTCCATTATAATATCCTTTTCTTTTTGCTACTTCCACAAAATTATATTTATGATATAAGTTTATTGCTTTATAATTATTTTCTTTTACTTCTAAGGTGATATTACTAAGTTGTTTTCCTCTAGCTATATTTATTAAGTATTCCATTAAAGATGATGCTATATGTTTTTGTTGATACTTCGTTAAAACTTCAATTTGATTAATTTCTATTCTATCATATATTTCACTATAAAGTAAGAAACCTTTTATTAAGTTATCATCTTCAAAAGTCAATATTTTTAGAAATGGGTCTGTGGAAAACTCTTTTTCTGAAAGTTTATAAATAAAGTTATCCTCAGATTTCTGTGGATAACTATTATATTCTTTTATCATAAATTAGCTTTTTCCTCAGCTTCTGTCTTTTTTAAGTATATTGGATTTATCATATGTGGATTTAATCCTTCTTTGTTTTTAAAATATGTTACTATTTTTAAAATATCAGGCTCATATGAACTTATATTATATTCAGTTTCTATTTCATTATTAGTAATAACAGTAATTGGGCTATAATCATGACTTTTTTTAGTTAGTTCATCTAAAGGTATATGAATATCATCTATTATAGGATTAATATTATTATCATATAAGGCTCCATAGACAAATCCACGACGGGCATCTATAAGTGGCATAGAATAACCTTCTTGCTTATTTGAAATTGCCATAGCCGTTAATCCAGAAATTGGTACTATTGGTATATTAAGACTCCAAGCGATAATTTTAGCAACAGTAACACCTATTCGAATGCCTGTAAAAGAACCAGGTCCTGTTACTACTATAATTTTATCTAAATCTTTTGGAGTTATATCAGCTTTATTAAAAACACTTATAATTCTAGGTAATGCCTCTTTAGAAAGGTCCTTACTTAGTTTTTCTTGACACTCACTAACTAAGGTATCATTTATAACAATTCCACTATATAAATAATCTGAAGATGTATCTACATAAAGAATTTTCATAATACATCCTCACATAGGTCTTCATATTGTTTACCATATGGAGTAATAGTGATAATTCTTGTATCTTCATCATCATTAGAAAGCTTAAACTTAATTTCTAATCTTTCTTCAGGAAGATAGTCTTTAATCATATCTGCCCATTCGATAATAGTAACTCCACCCTTATCGTAGTAATCTTCTATACCAATATCTTCTGCTTTACCATCTAAACGATAAACATCCATATGATATAGTGGAAGTTGACCACTATTATATTCTTTTATTATATTAAAAGTGGGACTGGTAACTTCTTCTTGTACTTCCAAAGCTGAAGCAAAGCCTTTTGTAAAAATTGTTTTTCCGCTACCTAAATCACCAATTAAACATATAACCATATTAGGAAAATGTTCTGATTCAATATTTTCAGCTAAAGATATAGTATCTTTTTCATTATATGATGTAATTTTATAATTCATAATTTTCCCTCTTTCCATCTAGTCCATTATAACAAAGTAAAATAGAAGATTTCAAGATGTTTTGTAAAATTTAAAATAAAACAAAAAAAATCTTGGCAACTTCCTATTTTCGCATACACTATCGTCGGCGTTAAGTGGCTT
>CAKOYC010000055.1 GCA_934130265.1 uncultured Bacilli bacterium | reverse complement strand
GAACTAGAAAAACTAAAACTGAATGATGAATTTAATGCTTACTATGATTATGAAGCGGTTATCAGAAAAGAGAAAAACTCTGAATATGCCAGTGGCAGAGATGATGGACTGGCTGAGGGCAAAACATTGGGACTAGCCGAGGGCAAAAGTTTAGGTTTATCTGAAGGAGCTAATAGAGAAAAATTAGCTATAGCAAAAATAATGATTCAAGGAAAAGAATCATTAGATAAAATAATGAAGTATACTGGTCTAAGTAAAAAAGAACTTACTATGCTACTATAATAATTATCTAAATTAAAAAAATAGTTGAATAACTTATCATTTCCGTGGTAGAATTTAATTAAAGATAAGAAATGGTAGGTGTTACTTATGATGTACATTTTAATTTGCAAATCAACAACTAGAAAATTAAGAAAAAGTATAAGCACCTCTTCAGTTAACCAACAGTTAACATGGGGGGGGTCAATTTAGACAGTGACACTACTCTTTTTTATCATGCATTAATAACAGGATAAAATGGCTTTATCTTGTTTTTTAGTGTAAATAAAATAGAAGGAGTGAAAGAAAAAATGAACAACAAAAAGCAATTACTATTATCAATAGGACTTGTCTTAATACTAGTTCTAATGATAGTAGGAATCAGTTATGCAGCTTTTAAGTTTACTGGAACAGGTCAAAAAGCCAATACTATTACAACAGGAGCTATAACGATGGAGTATAAAGAATCTACTAATACTATCAGTATGACAGGAGCCTTACCAACTACTGATGCCACTGGAAAAGTAAGGTTAACAGCTGGAGAATACTTTGATTTTACCTTGTCAGGTACAATTAAAGGATCAGAAAACATCAACTGGGAGATAGCAGCAGAAGATGTAACAACAGCATCTAGAAAGATAGATGGTAAATATATAAAACTATATTTAACCAGTCTAGATGAAAATAATAATGAAACAGAGGTAATGGCACCAACTGTATATAAAACTGAATCAACAGAAAATACATATACAGGAAGACCAACTGGAATGATGAGTCTAGCTAAAGGCTCAACTAGTACAAGTTTCTCAACAAAATATCGTCTTAGAATGTATGTAGATGAAAGTTATAACCCCCAAGGAGATGGAGGAGACTTAGCATTTAGTATAAAGATAAATGCTTATGGTAAGACAGGGGATAAGATGCTTTCTACAGTAGCAGAAACACTACAAAGTAATGGACTAGGAGCAAATGGAGTATTTGATACAAGCGATCCAGAGCAGACATTTGTTACTGGAACAGATCCTGATAACTATATTTGGTATAGTGGGAAACTATGGAGAGCAGTATCAATAGATCCAAGCGATAACTCTGTAAAATTAGTAACACAGTGGAATATATCAACTCTTCCATATAATGCAGAAGGTAATACTGCTTTTAAAGGTAGTTATATGGAACAGTGGTTAAATGATACATCAATAGATGGTTTTCTAGGAAATTTAAGAGAACCAGATAAATTTATTAAAACAGATAGTGTTTGGAATGCTACTATGACTACTGAAACTACTAAGCCAGAAAAAACAACAATGGTAACCGATGCCGTAGGTTTACTAAATATTTATGAGTATACGATGAGTTATAAAAATTCAACACCTTCAACTGGATATTTGAATAATGGTTTGTATTGGTTGATGTTGACACCTTATAGTACCCTGTACGTCCGTTACGTCAGTAACTATGGCTATGGCGGCGACTACATTAATTCGCGGATTTCGCGCGGCTCTCGCCCATCTGTAAATCTAAAATCTACTGCGAAAATTATAGACGGTGATGGAACTGTTGATAATCCATACAGGCTTCAAGGTGATAATGATAGTCCAACAGGAACATTGCTATCAACAAGATATAGCGGTGAATATATAAGTTTTGGAACCGGAGAAAACAATCTATATCGAATAGTAAGCCATGAAAATGGAACTGGTACTAAAATAACAAGTGCTATACCTCTAAAGAATAGTGGTAATTATAAAAGGATGAATTTTGGAAGTAATGTAACATTTTCTAAAGATAATACAATAGGAACATTCTTAAATGGAGATTATTTGACAAGTGGTACCTATCTAACTAGTGACCAAGTAAATATGATAGAAGATAATACAACATGGTACTTGGGAACTGTAGGTGAAGGAGCTAATTATAAATTAGCAAAATATCAAGATGCAACAAGTAGTAATCTAACAACATCTACCACTACCACAAAAGTAGGATTACTAAGACTGGGAGAATTAATGGCAGGACAATTTGATAAATTTGGTAATGATGCTAATTATTGGACATTAACACCATATAGTGCCTCGTACGATAGTGCCTCGTACGTCTGGTGCGTCGATAACGGCGGCGATGTCAACCACATTAGTCCGAGGAGTTCGCGCGGCACTCGCTCAGCTATGAATCTAAAATCTAATGTAATAATAACTGGTGGAGATGGTACTAAGAATAGTCCGTTCAGAATAAAATTAGGTAATTAGTAAATAATAGTCATAAGTATTTTTATAAGTATTTATGACTTTTTATTATCCTTCTATCATAAGATTACATAGGAGTTGATCTTGTGAAGAAAATAATAGAGATACTATTTGCTTGTCTTTTAGTATTTGCAAGTTTCTTTTATACTGATAAAGCTATATCTATGATGGAAGATAAAGATCCAGTGATGATTAAAATAAAAAAAGAAAAGAAATCATTAGAAGAAGAGTCTATTAATGCAAAAGTAAATGGAGAATACTTAGTACCAGGTTATAGTGGATTAATAGTAGATTTAGATAAAAGTTTTAATAAGATGAAAAAATATGGGGGATATAATGAGTCATTAATTGTCTTTAGGGAAAGTACTCCAACTATATCGGTAGATGAATATTATGATAAATATATAGTAAGTGGTAATGGCTTTACTAATTATATATCATTAGTATTTGAAATTACTGATAAGGAACTATTACCAAAGATAAAAGATATTCTAAAAGAAAATGATGTTAGAGCGACATTCTTTGTAGATGGGTTATTATTAAAAGAAGATAACATTTTAGTTACTAGTTTGCTACAGGACTTTCATGAGATAGAATTATTAAATTATAAGGGAAGTTATGATAGACTTATCTTTGAAGAAGCTCTTGATACTTTACAAGTTATTGCTAATAAACGTGGTAAATACTGTCTTGCTAAATATGACCAAAAAGAAATATTAGAACTATGTAGTAAAGAAAAGATGCATACTATTATTCCAACTATCCAAATTAGTAGTAATCCATATCTATCATTAAAAGGAAAACTAAGAGAAGGATCAATCATTTCAATTACTCCTACCAAAGAAAATATCAGTGAGTTAGATGTTGTTATTAAATATATAAAACAAAGGGGATATACACTTGACACTTTAGAACAATTACTTAGTGAAGCAAGAAATATTACGGAGAAGTGATATTTCTTTTTCTATCTAGTTTAAACCTATGATATAATTTAAGAAGAATGGAGAAGATATGATGAAAATAACAAAAGAAATAAATAAAGAAATATTTAGAGCATATGATATAAGAGGAATAGCAGATAGAGATTTAACAGATGATGTTATTTATACTATTGCTAGGAGTTTTGCTACTCATATTAGAAGAATGGGTAAAGATACTTGTGTTATTGGTCATGATAATAGATTATCATCAGAAAGAATTCATAAAGCTTTAACTAGTGGATTAATTGATAGTGGAATTAATATCTTAGACTTAGAATTAACTACTACCCCAATGTATTATTATGCTTGTATCTATGAAAAAGTTGATTGTGGTATTATGATAACTGCTAGTCATAATCCTAAAGAGGATAATGGACTTAAGTTTGCTTTTAAAGATTATTTGAATGCTAAGGGAGAAGAGATAATTGACTTCTATGAAGAAACTATTAAAGGAGATTTCTTAGATGGAGTTGGTAGTGTTAGAAAGATAAATGTTAAAGAAGAATATTTTAAGGTTATTAAAGAGGGACTAGAGTTTGGTGATAAGAGAATAAAAGCGGTATTAGACCCAGGTAATGGAACGACATCAATAATATTGAAAGACTTATATAGTATGTTTCCAATTGATTTTACTATTATTAATGGAGAAAGTGATGGAACATTTCCAAATCATCACCCAGATCCATCAATTGAAGCCAACTTAGAACAATTAAAAGCTAAAGTTTTAGAAACTGGAGCCGATATTGGTGTTAGCTTTGATGGGGATGGTGATAGAGTAGGAGTTATTACTAATGAAGGTAAATTTTTACCATGCGATTATTATATGATTTTAATTATTAGAGATATAATTGATAAAGTTAAGAATAAAACATTCTTATACGATGTAAAATGTAGTAAATCATTAGAAGATGAAATAATAAAACTAGGAGGTAGTCCTGTTTGCTATCGTACAGGTAACAGCTATACAAGAAGTAGAGTAGCGGAACTTGATATGCCTTTTGGTGGAGAACTATCAGGTCATGTCTACTTTAGAGATAGATTCTTAGGCTTTGATAGTGGGTTATATGCTGGACTTAGAATAATAGAATTATTATCTAGAAATAGTAAGAATATAACAGAATTATTAAGTGGTATAAACCATTATGAAGCAACACCAGAGTTAAAATATAAATCAACTGATGAGAAAAAGATAGAAGTAGTAGAAAAAGTTATAGAATATTGTAAGGAAAAGCATTATAATATTAATACGATTGATGGTGTTAGAGTAACATTTACTGATGGATGGGCTAGTGTTAGATATAGTAATACAGGACCTAATATAACATCTAGATTTGAAGCTACTACTAAGAAAAGATTAGAAGAGATTAAATGTGAGTTTGAAAGTCTAATAGATAAATATAATAAATAGGAGGAGTCTTATGAAAATAGCAATTACAGCCGGTGGTACTGGAGGACATATTTTTCCAGCTTTAGCAATTATAAATAAGATTAAAAGTCATGATAAGAATAGCAAGTTCTTATATTTTGGTACTACTGATCGAATGGAGAAAGATATTATTCCAGAAAAAGGTATACCTTATATCGGTATTCAAATGAAAGGATTAAATAGAAAGAATATCTTAAAAAATATTACTGTTCTTAAAATATATTTAGCTGCTATTAAGAAAGCAGAAGTAGAACTTAAGAAATTTAAACCTGATATTGTAATAGGGGTAGGTGGTTATATCACGGCTCCTGTTTTGGTAGCGGCTAATCATCTTGGTATTAAAACTATAATTCATGAACAAAATTCTATTCCAGGTGTATCTAATAAACTACTATCTCACTTTGTTAATAAGATTTGTGTCTCTTTTAGGGAAAGTGAAGCCTATTTTCCTAAGAAGAAAACTATTTATACCGGAAATCCTAGAAGTGAAGAAATTCTATCAATGGAAAAAGGAAAAAGAGAAGACTTTGGTTTTAATCGTAAGAGTAAATTTATTATTCTTGTTATGGGTTCTCTTGGTTCTTTAACAATGACTAAAAAAATGAAAGAGTTAATTCCTTCTTTTAAAGATAAAGACTATCAAGTATTAGTAGTAACAGGAAAAAATTATTATGATGATTATAAAGATGTTAAGACACCCACTAATGTTAAAATAGTACCGTTTTATGATGCTAAATATATGAAAGATGCTGATTTGATAATCACAAGAAGTGGAGCATCTACTATAGCCGAGGTAACTGCTTTATTACTTCCATCTATTATGATACCAAGTCCTTATGTTACACATAATCATCAATATAAGAATGCTAAAGCTCTAGAAGATAAGAAAGCTTGTAAAATATTAGAAGAAAAAGACTTTTGTAAAGAAAATTTATTATCATTAATAGATGACTGTTTTAAAAAAGAAGTGTATAATGAAATGAGGAAAAATTTAAAAGAATTTTCTTGTCCAAATAGTGCAGAAGCTATTTATAAAGAAATTATGAGATTAGTAAGGAATGAAGAATAATGGATATATTTTTAGAACAAGTAGAAGGAAAAGAACTAGGAAGAATTATATATGATGCTGATTTATCTAAATATACCACATATAAAGTAGGAGGTAAGGCAAGAGCTATAATTTATCCTAAAGATAGAAGATGTTTAGTTGAATTATGTAAGTTAATTAAGACTTATCATATTAAATATAAAATATTAGGAAATGGTAGTAATTTATTATTTAGTGATGAACTATATGATGGGGTTTTAATAAAACTAGATGAATTTGATAAGATAGAATTTGTTCGTAATAAAGTTATTTGTGGAGCAGGGGCATCTTTAATGAAAGTAGCTAGGGAAGCTATGAAACGAAGTCTTGCAGGAGTAGAGTTTGCATCTGGGATACCTGGTACTATTGGAGGAGCAATCTACATGAATGCTGGAGCTTATAAAAGTGATATGGGGTATATTACTACTAATGTAACTGTCCTAACTAATGACTTAAAAATAATCACTTTAACTAATGGTGAGATGGACTTTCATTATAGAAGTTCATATTTACAAAAACACAAGGACTATATTTGCTTGGAAGCAGTATTAAAGCTTACTAAAGGTGATAGAAAAGAAATAGAAGCAATTACTAAGGAGCGAAGAGAGCGAAGAATAGAATCTCAACCTTTAGAGTATCCTTCTGCTGGTAGTGTTTTTAGAAATCCAGAAGGAATGTATGCTGGAAAACTAATTGAAGACTTAGGACTTAAAGGATTAACTAAAGGTGGAGCAGAAGTAAGCTTAAAGCATGCTAATTTTGTTATTAATAAAGATGGAGCTACGGCTAAAGATATTCATGATTTAATAGTATTTGTTCATGATGCTGTTCTTGATAGATATGGTGTTGATTTGAAAATAGAACAAGAATTTGTTAATTGGGAGTAGTCTATGGCAAAAATAAAGAAGAAAAAGAGGTTAAAACTTATACCGTTTTTACTATTTGTCCTAGTAATAGCTGGTATTATCTTTCTAATTGATGTTTTACTAGATACAAGGATTGAAAACATAGTAATAAAAGGTAATAAAATAGTAACTGATCAACAAATAATAGATGAAGCAGGCCTTAGTAATTATCCAAGCTTTTATAAAACCACTTCTTATAGTATTAAAAAAGCTTTAGAAAAAAACTCTTTTATAAAAGAAGTTAAGGTTAAAAGAAGTTTTTATCATGTTTTAAGAATAGAAGTTAGTGAACATAGGGTGTTGCTAAAGAAAGAGACAACAGGGAAATTAGTCTTAGAAAATATGAATGAAGTAACAACTGATCAAGAAATACCTTATACAGTTCCAAGATTGGTAAATGATGTACCTAAAAATAAATATAGTGAGTTATTAAAGAATCTTTTAAAAGTAAAAAATAATGTTAGAAGTAGTATTAGTGAGTTTTACTATGATCCTAATGAATTTGATAAAGATAGATTCTTATTATATATGGATGATGGTAATAGTGTTTA
>CAKOYC010000054.1 GCA_934130265.1 uncultured Bacilli bacterium | reverse complement strand
CCTTCCCTCATAATAGCATAGTCAAGACTTCTTCCTAAGAAGAATATCTTTTTACTATCAACTATTTTTTTAGCAATAGATTTGTACTTATCTTTATTATCCAATACTTTTAAAACATCATCTTTAATATTTTTTAATTCGTTAACTATCTTATCTATCTCATAAGACTTATTGTGTTTTACTAAACTAGATAGGGTAAGTAGTACTAATATTGCTATTTGAGATGTATATGCTTTAGTAGTAGCCACTGCTATTTCACTACCTGATTTAGTATAAATAACTTCATCTACTGCTAGACTAATACTACTATTTTCAACATTGATTATTCCTAAAGACTTAGCTTTAGTTTCTTTAATCTTCTTAAGACAAGCAAGAGTATCAGCGGTTTCTCCTGATTGAGAAATAAATATTACTAAGCTATTTTCATCAAGAAAGTTTTTCTTATAGCGATATTCACTAGCAAGATATACCTGTGTTTCCACATTTGCTTCTTCTTCAAATAAATATTTACCAACTAATCCGGCATGATAAGCTGATCCACAAGCTACTATATCAATTTTCTTATGTTTATTAATATCAACTAAATCTAGATATTTATTATTTTCTAAGTAATAATTTATTAAATTACTTAGAGTATCTTTTTGTTCCATTATTTCTTTTAACATAAAGTGATCATACTTATCTTTTGAATAAGTGAAGTTACCATCTTTAAACGTTTGTTTTTCTTTAATTAATTCTTTTCCTTTATTACTATAGAAAGTTATTTTATCACTATTAATTGAAGCCCATTCTAAATCATTTAATAAATAATAGTCGCTACATTCACTTAAGATAGTTGGAATATCACTGGCAATAAAGATAGTATCAGTATTTACTCCAATAACTAAAGGACTATCTTTCTTTATGACAAATATCTTATCTTTAATATCTTTACATAATAAGACTATAGCATAGCTTCCTTTTACTTTGGCCATAAAACTAGTAATAGCGTTATTTATATCCTTATTCTCTTGGTAATAAAAATCTATTAAAGCACAAGCTACCTCTGTATCAGTTGTTGATTTAAAACTATATCCCTTACTACTTAACATATCTTTTAGCTCTAGATAATTTTCAATAATACCATTATGTACTATAGTAATATCGCCCACTGTATGGGGGTGAGCATTAATAGTAGAAGCTACTCCATGGGTTGCCCACCTAGTATGTCCAATAGCAATATCTGATTTAGTATCAGTATCTATTAGTTCTTTTAAGTCTTTAACTCTTCCTTTCGTCTTTATAGTTTCTATTTTATTAGCAGTAAGATAAGCAATACCACAAGAATCATATCCACGGTATTCAAGTTTCTCTAATCCTTCAATAACTTTCTTAATAGCATTACCTTTCTTATTTATAATTCCCATTATTCCACACATATTTATCCCTACTTTCTAATATCATTTTATGAATCTCGTTAATACTTGTCAAATTATTAGACAATAATTTACATCTTTTTAGGAATGTGTTAAAATTAGGTCATGTTCATGTAGCTCAGTTGGATAGAGTGTTTCCCTCCGAAGGAAAAGGTCATGGGTTCGATTCCCATCATGAACACCATAATATTTTAATTATAGGGGGAGAAGATGGATTTACTAAAAGACAAATATATAATAGTAGAGGTTATTCCTACTAGTAGTGATAGTAAGAAAGGCATTATTGCTCAGCTATCAGCTTTAAAACTAGATGGAATAAAACTTATAGATAGGTTTGATTACCGAGTTGATGATGAATTAGTTAATAATAGTGATTTATTAGAAATGATTAGTTATGATAAAGATAATTTTAAGTATACAGATAATTCTGATTTGATATTATCAGAGTTTAAAAAATGGAGTGGTAATTTACCAATTATGCTTATTGAAAAAGACTATACTAAAGAGTATTTAGCTAGTCTTAATAATAAAATGGAATTAGTGTATCCATACTTAGAAGTAGAATATAATTATGATGTATTTAATACTATTATGGATAAATATCAAATAGAAGCTAGTAACTATTTAGTAGATATTATTTATGAAGCAATTATTTTAGAAAGTAATAATAAAAAGGTGAATAATGAATAGAGTAGGTTTGATATTTGCCATGAGGGAAGAACTAGATGAAGTCTTAAAACAAGTAGAGATAGAAGAAGAATTTACTATTTTTAATCTTACTTTTTATAGAGTAGTTATTAAAGATATAACTTGTATCTTAGTTGAATGTGGGGTAGGTAAGGTTAATGCAGCTAGATGTAGTCAGATTATGATTGATGTTATGAAAGTTGATTCTATTATCAATGTAGGAGTAGCAGGAGGAGTTGATTCGTCTTTAGCAGTCTGTGATATTGTAATAGGAGAAAAGTTAGTTCAACATGATTTTGATATAACAGCTTTTGATCATGCAAAAGGTTATATTCCTAATGTTGGTGTTTATCTTGATAGTGATGAGTATCTTTTAAGAATAGCTAATGAGGTTTCTAAAGAATTTACTGATATAGGGTTTCATAATGGTGTAATTGCTAGTGGTGATATATTTTGTACTAGTGATAAAATGAGTCAAAAAATTAATCAAAAGTTTAAGGCTTTGTGTGTTGATATGGAAGGGGCTAGTATTGCTCAAGTGGCTTATCTAAGTGGCATTCCTTTCCTAGTAGTTAGAAGTATATCTGATATTCCTAATAACAATAATAGAATTACTTATGAAGAATTTCTAGAAAGTAGTTCTAGATTAGTAGCTAAGTTTTTAATTAGTATGTTAGAAAAAATTAGTATTTCTAGAATATAAAAAACATCTAAATTAGGGTAGATGTTTTTTAACTTTGATATTATTTTTAAGAGCATAATTAGAAACACTTCTAAAGTTTTCATCATATGGATATGTTTCTTGTCCAAACTTTAACCACATTTCTGAAAAAGATTCACCACTACTTAATAGTTTTTTAACTTTCTCATTATTAATAACCTCATTATTTGGTTGATTGTTAAGATCTACACATTTTTCTTCGTCATAAAGTTTGCTTTGCAAATCACACTCTAGCTTATCACATTGATAGGCAAAAATAGCTTCTTTTGTTTCTTTAGCATCAAACTCTAAAAATAACTCTTCTAGTTTTTCCCCATCAATTAATCCATCTAGGATAGTATGAACAGCTTTATGTTCAATTATCTCTTTACTTTTACTATCAATTTCAAACTGAGTTAAATCACCGATTACTGTTTCACCAAGTTCATGAATAGCAAGCATTAAAATAACTTTCTCTAAATTTATATCGTACTGATACTCACTTTTCATGGCAATAGCAAGCATTTGAACACCATAGATGTGTTCAGCTATACTTTCAACCCTTTCTCTTTTGATATTCCAAACTTTCCAGCCACTTCTAACAATATCCTTTAGTTTATTGCAAAGAACATAATAGTTAATTATTTTTTCTTCTTTTGACATAATTATTCCTTTCTATAACGAGTTATTATATTAATATTTTTTAACTTTAATTTTTTCTTTGATTGGTATTAGTGATTCTATATCGTTATTATTTAAAGTTACTAATTTAGTAAGAGTGTTTTTTTGTTTTTCTGTTACAGTGTTAGGTGCTAGAATAACAGCAAGACTTTTATTTAGGTATGCCTCGTATATAGCATATTCTAAATAATCTACAAGTATAGCTTTATAATTATAAACTCCTTGTCTAAATTGATATAATTCTTTTTCTTCTAAAATACTATTTATATCAATATTATAAAACTCTTCCATAAATTCTTTGATACTATTTTCAGAAAATGTCTTTTTATCTATTGGATAAAAGGAGATAAAATCACCAACCTTATTTATTATACCTTGTCTATTAATAGGAAGGTTAGGGTAAGAATAAATTTTTAAATTTTTCAAGTATATCACCTTAATAAATAATATGACAGAAAGTAAAAAAAGTTTCTTGCTATTTGAATAGGTTATATGCTAAAATTTAGTTGTATGCCGGTATAGTTTAGTGGTAAAACAGATCCTTGGTAAGGATCAGCGGTAAGTTCAATTCTTACTTCCGGCACCAGATTGATAGGAAACTCGAACTTTTTGAGTAAAAATTTAAAACGGCTTGTTAAAAAGCCGTTTTTATGTTATCATGAATATGTCAAGGAAACTTGCATAAAATAAAAAGGATACATTTGATTATGGTTGATCAAATGCAATCCCTTATGGATATAGCATCTGAAATCACATAGTTGTGAAATTAGATGCTTTTGCTATTTTAGGAGTAAAATAATTACAACTAAGAATAGGAGTAATATTATAATAAATAGAGAAAATTCTCTTTTTGTCATAAATATCACCACCTTTCTTTTATCATTTGATAAATAGAAAGAGAAAGCATCTGATATATTTCAAATGTATCCATTATTATCATAACAAACATTCGTTCTAAATGCAAGAAATTAATATTAAATCTATGACAATTTAGAAACACACTTGCATAATGACATAATCATTATGCATTATAATAAGAACATGCAAATAAGGAGGAATCTAATGATTGTTTATATTGCTAGACACGGACAAACAGATATAAATGCTGAACATAGGGCTCAAGGTAGAAAAAGTGGAAAACCTTTAAATACTATTGGTGTTAAACAAGCAATAGAGTTAGGTGAAAAGTTTAAGGAAGAAAATATAGAATTTGATTATATTTTTTCATCTCCACAAGAAAGAGCTATACAAACGGCTAAAATATCCACAAATAGAAATGATATAATTGTAGACGAAAGACTAGATGTTTACGACTTAGGTAGTGCAGATGGAATGTTAATGTCAGATATAAAGATAACAGGGACTGTTCCTGATGTGAATATTTATAGCGGTATAGAAAAACTTGAAGATTACAAGAAAAGAATATATAGTTTTATAGGTGAAATAATAGATAAATATGGTCAAACAGACTATAATATTTTAATTGTCGGACATAAGGATTCTACAGGTATGCTAAGTGCTTATTTTGAAAATTTTAAGGTCGAAACGATTTATGATGATTACTTAAAACTTGCATCACCAAATTGTGGATATAAAAAATATATATTAAAAAAATAAGTTGTTCTACTTCTTTCTTTAGGGCACCATAGTGATTGATACTCAGAACTTTTGAGATAAAATGTAAACTACTTACATATTAGATGGAAAGTAGTTTTATTTTGTCAATTTAATTAATTTATAAATATAAAAAAATATGATAGAATATATAGCAAAGTTTTGGTGATGATATTATGCAAGAAAGTAAGTATTTTTATAATGGCATACCCTTGTCTAAATATTGTAAAGACAATGGAATTAATATGAGTACTATACGAGCTAGAATATGGAAAAAAAAGCAAAGTAAAAAATATGGAGACTATTCAGAACAAGAAATAGTAGATATGGTTATTGATACGTATGGTAGTGCTGTTAAATATATGTATAAAGGAGTAACCTTAAGACAATATTGTCTAGATAACGGTATTAATCTAGGAACTATTGATTCTAGAATAAGAAGTATAAGAAAGACAAATAGAAATTTATCAAATGATGAACTTGTAATTTTAGCAATGGAAAAATTTGATAATCAAAATTTTAGATTTTTCTATGAAGGCATTCCGTTAAAGGAGTATTGTAAAGAACATCAAGAAGTTAATTATAATACTATAAGGTCATATATTAATACGGAAAAAAGAAAACATCCAGAACTGTCAGATGAAGAATTGATTGAGCAATATCTAGACAAAGAACATAAAGGATGTTATAGATATTACTATTTAGGAATACCACTAAAAGAATATTGTGATGAGAATAATTTGAATTATAAAAATATAATCGCATATATAGGTAATTATAAAAATAGTGATGGTTTTAAAAATCTTACTGATGATGAATTGGTGGAAGTAATTATGGACAAATATCAACCGTTTAAGCCTAAATATTTATATAAAGGATTAACTCTAAGAGAATATTGTAATAAAAATAATTTATCTTATTATAGTGTGGTATCTTTTGTAAAAAGGAAATTAGCAAATGGTAGCACTAAAAGTATTGATAATTTAATTGATGAAGGTGTAAAAACAATAAATAGATATGGAATTATTTATTACTATAAAGGTATGCCTTTGAAAGATTATGCCAAACAGAATAATTTTAATATAAAATCAATTCGTTGTGCTATATTAAGAAAGCAATTAAATAGTGATAAAGCAATACAAGAAATTGTTGATGAGTGTGTGCAAGCTTACCAGGAGTTTTCTATCAAACATAATTATATAAAAAAGATAAATGAAACTTTTGATAAACTAAGAAGTAAAAAAGTACAAGATATTAACGAGATAAAGAATATATGTAGTTTTTTGAAAATTGATTTCGCTAATGTAAATACTTTAGTTAGTATGAATTTTTCGTATAATCAAGCAATTAGCATGATTTGGTATTTTTATGATGGAAAAACTAGTAATGATTATAAAATTATTACTAATCATAAAATAAGTGATGTGTTTTTATTGATTGATAGGTTAAAAAAATCTGATGTTAATATGGAAAAATTTGAATTATATGATTTAATTGGTATATATAAAAGTGAGTTATATGATTCAAAAAAGGAAATATTGTTAAGACAAAAAAGTTATATCTATAAAACGATGTATTCATTGTGTACTGATTATGGAGTTAAAATTAATAATAGTAACTATAAAGACTTTGAAGGTGAGATTAGAAGTTATCTATTAATGGCAATAAATAATAGTAATTTAAATATTTATGGACAAATAGTTAAATATATGGATTTGACAGTAAAGGGTTATTTTAGAACTTATCTAAAAAACTACATAAAACATAGTGATTGCTTATCACTAAATGATCCTAAATATTCTAGTGATAAAAACACAATAAGTGAAAAAACTATGATTGATTATATTACATATTCTAATAACCCATATAAAACTACAAAAAATGATTCATTTAGTTCAGATATGATGAAAATATTATCATCATTGTCTCCTATAGAATTATCATTTATTATGCTAAAATATCAAGAAAATTATAGTGACGATGAGTTGGCAGATTACTTTAAATTATCGCTTGATGAGATAAAACAAAAAGAAATTGGAATATTATCATCATTAAGAAAAAATGATAATGTAAAAATATTAAGAAAATAAGAAGTGAAATTTTAAGTATTGCATTTTATTGATAAGTAGTGTACATTAATTATCGAGATGTGCCTGGGAAACTTTTGAAGCCCTAGGTCTTTTTCATATAATAGGAAATTTATACTTAAAGCGTTGTTACGAATAGATGTTCGACGCAAAAAAACCTAATCACAAAAACCGAGATAGTAATCTCGTATTAATAATATATCTTAAGTCAAATCAATCTTCTTTATAAATGTGATGGTATCCTCTTTTGTAATGATAGTCTAAAGGTACACATTTATCATACTTACACTTTTCACAGATAATATATGGATGAATAGAAATAGGTAAACCATTCCATTCATCCTCTTGTTCAAACTCTAAAACGGCTTCAATAGGAGCCTCAAATTTATATTTACATTTTGGACAGATGT
>CAKOYC010000053.1 GCA_934130265.1 uncultured Bacilli bacterium | reverse complement strand
AAAAGAATAGACCTATAATATCAGTCTATCTTTTATAGATATTTAAAAGGAGGATATTGTCATTTAATACCCCCCCCCCATGTTAACTTGGCGTAAACTAAAAACGTAAAATCTGTACATTTTTATCTGCAAATCAACAATTAATCAACAATCTTGCATTTAGCATCATGCATAAAACTAGATACTTTTTTCTCTATTTCTGGTAAAGCTCTCTTATCAATATTACTTAAGATAATAAATTCATGTAACATATCAATTTCTACTTTCCCAAAGATAACACCACTTTTAACTTTTAAATCACTAAACATATCAGGAGTAATACTATCAAAGAAATAGCCAACTACTACCCTATCTCTTCCTATAACTAATCTCTTATTAGTAAGAACAATAACACCTGTTCCTAGAATATTTAATGGATTATCATTTTTCTGAGCATAAAAAGCATAAAGTATTTCTTCATCATCATAAAGATGCTTTAAAACTATCTTACTATTCTTTTCAAGTCTCCACCCAATAGTCATAGGATATTTTGATCTAAATTCACTAAGTAAGCTTCTTAGTTTTTCTTCATTATTCATAAAACCACCATTAATCTTTTATGAAATCATATTTTTTAAAGAATGAAACAATATCTTCTTTAGAAGTTAATCCTTCAATCTTATCTACAATCTTATTCTTTTGAACAACTAGAATTAATGGAGTACCATATCCTTCACTGAAATAGTCATCAGATTTAATTAACTTAGTATTACCATCATCATCAAGTTCATCAGTATTTAAATAATTAACTGTAATATTAGTTTCATATACAATATTTTTAATAATTGGATCTTCTTGTTGACAATAATGACAAGTTGGTCTTGAAATATAGATAATTGACTTATCACTACCTTTCTTAAGTGATAAATATTTATCAATATCAATACTATTTAATTCAGCTTGTTTATCTTCACTAATCTCCGTATTATCATCACTATCTGTTGTTGTATCCTTTTGCTTATCAGTAGTTGTTGTTGTCTTACTAGATGTATTTTTATTAGATTTAACTTCTGATGCAAAATAACTTCCTCCAAATACAATAACTAATAATAGTACTATAATAATAGCGGTTTTTATTTGATCTTTTTTCTTATCATCCATCTTTAATTCTCCTCTCTAGCAAGATTATAACACACTTTATTTTATTTTGTCGAATAATGACTGTAAATTTTCATCATTTTATCACATAAAGTTATAAGGAAAGGAAGGCTCTTATGGATAGAATTGGAATACCTAGAGGATTTTTATACTACCGCTATGGTATATTGTGGAAAAGTTTTTTTGATGTATTAGAAATACCTTATATAGTTAGTGATAATACTACTTATAAAACATTAGAAAGAGGAAAAAATATTGCCTTAGATGAAGCATGTTTATCCATGAAAATATTCTTAGGTCAAATAGATGAGATAAAAGATAAGTGTGATACTATCTTTATACCAAGAATTTACTCTTTAAAAAAGAATGAACAAGTATGTACTAATTTTAATGCTTTATATGATTTAGTAAGAGTACTATTTAATAAGAAGATACTAAACTATAATGTTGATGTAGAACACCATAATAGTGAGAAGAAAGCTTTTATTCTACTAGGAAAAGAACTAGGATTTAGTTATTTTGAATCTAATAATGCTTACTTAATTGCTAAGGAAAAAGAAGAGTTATATCTTGATAAACTTAAGAAAAGTGGACTAGAGAAACTTAAGTCTAGGAAGAAAAAGGTTCTTTTATTAGGACACAGTTATAACTTATTAGATTCACTAATTGGCGGTAGTGTTACTAAGTATTTAAAAGAAAACGATATAGAAATAATTTATAGTCATGAAATAGATAGAAACATAATTGAAGATGAATGCAAAAGAATTTCTAAGACTGTTCACTGGACAATGAATAAAGAATTACTAGGAGCTTTCTCTTATTATAAAGATAAAGTTGATGGAATTATTTTAATATCAGCTTTTCCTTGTGGACCTGACTCTTTAACTAATGAAATGATTATAAGAAAGAAAGGTAATAGTAAAGTACTCTTACTTACATTTGAAGAGATTAATAGTGATATTGCTATTATTACTAGATTAGAAAGCTTTATAGATATGTTGAAAGGAGGTATTCATCTTTGAAAAAGGTACTAGCTTTTCCTCAATTAGGTGATTATAAACATCCAATTGGTAAGTTTTTAAGAAGAGTTACTAACTTAGAAGTAATTGATACTCCACCTATTACTAGAAAGACTATTGATTTAGGTAGTAAGTATTCACCTGATTCTGTTTGTATCCCTTTTAAATATAATTTAGGTAACTTTATAGAAGCCTTAGATATGGGAGCTAATGTTTTATTACAAGCAGGAGGAGGATGTAGATATCGATATTATGCAGAAGTACAAGAAACTATTTTAAAAGACTTAGGATATAACTTTGAGTTTATTCAAATAATTGGTGGTGATAGTTTAAATTTTAAGGAAGTATTTACTATCTTTAAGAAGTTAAATCCTACTCTTACTAAACGAGATTTTATTCATGAAGGACTATCTACTCTTTTATATATTAATTATTTAGATAAACTAGATATAGAAATTAGAAAAAGAATTGGTTTTGAGAAAAATAAAGGTTCTTTTCTAAGATTAAAGAATAGATTTATTAGTGAATGTAATAATGCTAAAGGTATATTTGCTATTAGAAAGATATATAAAGATTCTCTAAGATATTTAAAGACTATTCCTATTAATAAACCAAAAGATTGTTTAAAAGTAGGTATTATTGGGGAACTTTATACAGCTATGGAGCCATATTCTAACTATGAACTTGAAAAGACTTTAGCAAGTTATCATATAGAGATTAAAAGATTTACTAATATTAGTTACCTTTTATGGCAAAAGAAGTTTTTACTTCCGTTTATGAAATTTAGAATTAGAAAGTACTGTAAATATACTTTAGGTGCAGATGGACTTGATAATGTCTATCGAATTAATTATTTAAAAAGACATTACTTTGATGGTGTTATTCATACTAAACCAACAGGATGTACTCCAGAAATAGGAGCTATTCCAATTATGATTAAGGAAGCTAAAGATTTAAATATTCCTATTACTTTTTTCTCTTTTGATGAACAAAGTGGTTTAGATGGAATAAAGACTAGATTAGAAGCATTTTATGATTTATTAAATTTTAAGAGGGAGGGATAATAATGACTGGTTATTTAGGTATTGATATTGGTTCTATTTCTACTAAAGGTGTAGTAATTGATGAAGATAATAATATAATAGCTAGTAGTTATTTATGGACTGAAGGTGATCCAGTTAAAGCTGTTAAAAAGGTTTTAAAAGAATTAGAAAAAGATTGTAAAGATATAAAGATATTAGGAGTTGGTACTACTGGTTCTGCTAGAAAGTTAATTGGTACCATGTTAGAAGCAGTTAGTATTAAAAATGAAATAACCGCTCATGCTATTGGCACTTTATCTAGGTATCCTGATATTAGAACTATTCTAGAAATTGGTGGACAAGATTCTAAGATAATTTTACTAGATAATAAGATAGTTACTGATTATGCAATGAATACTTTATGTGCTGCTGGTACTGGTAGTTTCTTATCTAGTCAAGCTAAGAGATTAGGACTTGACGTTAAAGACTTTGGACCAATTGCTCTTACTAGTAAGAATCCAACTAGTATTGCAGCAAGATGTACTGTCTTTGCCGAAAGTGACTTAGTTCACAAATTACAAATGGGTTATCAAAAGAATGATATAATCGCTGGTCTTTGTTACAGTGTAGCAAGTAATTATTTAAATAATGTAGCAAAGGGTAAAAAAATAGAAGGTCCTATTATCTTCCAAGGTGGAGTTAGTAAAAATATTGGTGTAAAGAAAGCTTTTGAAGATTTATTAAAGGAAGACATAATCGTTGATGATAATGGGCATTTAATGGGAGCTTTAGGTAGTGCTATTCTTGCTAAGAAAAGTGGAATAAAGAAGAAATTTAATTTTAAAGTACGGGATGCTAAGTTTGAAACCAGTGGTATCACTTGTAAGGGATGTCCTAATCACTGTGAAATAATTATAGTAAAAAAGAATGGAAAAATACTAGATACTTGGGGAAACCGTTGTCCAAAAGGGGCCTTAACAGTAAAAGAATAACCGAAAAAATCAGTTATTCTTTTAATTTTTATAAATATCTTCTAATGCCGTTGGTTTAGTCTCTTCTACTGGTTTAACTTCTTCTTTCTGACTATTAATAAGACTCATATTATCCATAGGCTGATAAGTATTTTCAACTGGTGTTATCATACTATTTACCTTTTCAAAATTATTATGATCCACATTTGAAATATTATTACCTTCTGCCATTAACATTTTACTACTTCTTATTATCCCTATAATACCAGCTATCATAAAAACAATAGCAACTATAGGAAAAAGAATCTTTGCTTTAGCATCATGTTTCCATATAACATTCTCTGGATTATCAGGATTATATTTAAAATTGATAGTTGATCCTTCAACATAAACTTCATATGAAGATAAAGTAGTATAAGCATGATAAACTTTTCCATCAACTTCATATTCAACAGTAATATCTGTTGTCTCTGTTCCATTTTCTTCCTTCGTATCAGTATTAGTTACTATTCCACTTACATCTTTATATGTACTTTGTTTATAATTATAGTCCTTTGTATATTTTATAGAGTATACTAATAATCCTACCCCTAACAAAAAGACTAATACACATAAAAGTATTTGTGTACTAGGTTTTGTTTCTACTTTCATATCTTAACTCTTGATACAAATGAGTAAGTATCACCTGACAATTTAAAAGTATATTGATAATTTGTAGTAGATGTTATTTTTCCTGTTCCATCATCATTTTCTGAAAAATCTACTTTCTCCGTTATTACAATAGTATCGCCTGTTTTTTTAGCATTAATAACCTCTCCATGATAGAAACTACCAGTAGCTCCACCACCAACTGTTAAATAATCTACATAGCCATTAACACTTGCATCATAGATATAGTATTCAGTTATAAGTGCTCCTACTCGCATAGGTTCACTTTTATTAAGTGTATCACTGCTACCAAACAACTCCTTATAAGTATGTTCTACTCTTTCATATGGAATAAATCCAGTAGAACTACTTTCTTGTAATGTATAATTATTATTATTCAAAGTAATATTTTTATTGATACCTGTTGTATTTTGAATAGTAGTAAAATCAGACTTCTTTAAATTATGGTAAACTAAAGCCATTTTACTAGATTCATTAGCACTACTTACTTGATAATTATCAGAATTATTATAAAACCAATATTTATAGTAAGAGTCCCCTGTTAGTACTACTTTATTATATAAATCTTGTACTAAACTACTATTAACATCTAATGTTTCTTCTTTAGTTGAGGTGTTTTTACTACCTGAGTCAACTCTTTCCTTATCACTAGATACTGTTTCATTCTTATTAGTAACTTTACCAAAGCTAATATAACCAATATAACCAAGTAATATAACTACTACTACTATTAGAAATATAACAACTCCATTATTTTTCTTTTCCATATTTTCATCTCCTAATTTAATAATAATCTACAAATAAAAAAAAGACAACTTTTTATCTAATTATAATTGTCTTTTAACGTAAACTACTGGTTAAAATATTCATCGAATGTTAGTCTTCTATCAATTATACTACCATCTTCTTTAATTTCAATTATTCTATTACATACTGTCTGATTAAGTTCATGGTCACGTGAAGTTAATATTAACTCTCCTTCAAAGTTTTCCAATCCTTTATTTAATGAAGTAATGCTCTCTAAATCTAAATGGTTAGTTGGTTCATCTAGTATTAAGAAGTTTGGTTCTTCTAACATCATTTTACTAAGCATACATCTTGCTTTTTCTCCACCTGATAAGACGTTTACTTTTTTAAACACGTCTTCTTTAGAGAACAACATTCTTCCTAAGAAACCTCTTAACTCAGTATCATCATCTACTTTTTTATATTGTTTAATCCAGTCAAGAATACTTTCATCTTTTACAAAATAAGAGCTATTATCTTGAGGAAGATAAGCTGGGGAAATAGTCTTTCCAAATAGAACTTGTCCCTTATCAAACTTCTCTACTCCAGCTAAAATGTTAAATAGTGTTGTCTTTGCTAAATCATTATTAGATACAATTGCTATCTTATCACCTTTTAAAACTGTAAATGATATTTTATTTAGAACTTTTACTCCATCTACTTCTTTTATTAAGTTTTCTACCTTTAGTATTTCTTTACCTACTTGTTTAGTTATCTTAAACTCAATAAATGGATACTTCCTAGAAGATGGTACAATCTCATCTAGTTCAATTTTCTCAAGCATCTTTTTTCTTGAGGTTGCTTGTTTACTCTTAGATGCATTAGCAGAAAATCTTGCAATAAAATCTTGTAATTCTTTAATTTTTTCTTCTTTTTTCTTATTAGATTCTTTCATTTGTTTAAGAGCCAACTCACTTGATTGATACCAAAAGTCATAATTACCAATGTACATTTTCATCTTACCAAAATCAATATCAACAATATGCGTACATACTTTATTTAGGAAATATCTATCATGACTGACTACTATTACAGTATTAGGAAAGTTTATCAAGAATTCTTCTAACCAATTAATAGCATCTAAATCTAAACTGTTAGTAGGTTCATCTAGTAATAAAATATCAGGATTACCAAAAAGAGCAGAAGCAAGTAGTACTTTTACTCTTAACTTAACTGGTATTTCACTCATCTTTTTATCATAATATTCATCTTTTATACCTAAATTATTTAGTAAAATAGCTGCATCATTTTCAGCATTCCAACCATCCATATCTAAAAACTCTGCTTCCAAATCTGCTAGACGATAACCATCTTCTTCGGTAAACTCAGTATGCGAATATAACTCTTCTTTTTCTTTCATTATTTTATATAGTTTATCATTTCCCATAATAACTACATCTAAAACACGCATATCATCAAACTGATAGTGGTCTTGTTTTAAAACAGATATTCTTTCATTTTTTCCTGTAGTAATATCTCCAGTAGTAGTTTCTAACTCTCCTGTTAATAACTTTAAAAAGGTACTTTTTCCTGCTCCATTAGCACCAATTAATCCATAACAAGCTCCATCTACAAATTTTAAGTTAACGTTTTCAAATAAAGTCCTTTTCCCAAATCTCAAACTAACATTATTTACTTGTAACATATAATCACTCCCAAACTTTCTTAATTTTACTATATATTTGAATAAAAAGCAAAGTTTTATTGTTCATACGAGAAAAATACAAATTTTTATTAATAATTGTTATAGTTATCATTCTATGATAGAATGAATATAGATGAAGGAAACTTCATACAATAAAAAAGGATACATTTGATTTAGGCAATCAGATGCTTTCCCATATTTTGTGGTTTGCATCTGAATTCAACAATAGTTGAATCAGATGCTATTTTTTTATCTATATAATAAAGTAAATATTATTATAAATAATAGTAATATTACAACAAAACTTTGTCTTTTTGTCATAAGTATCACCACCCTTCTAATTATAATAGAAGGGAAAGCATCTGATATTCAAATG
>CAKOYC010000052.1 GCA_934130265.1 uncultured Bacilli bacterium | reverse complement strand
TATCAGGTGGAGAACAACAACGTGTTGCTATAGCAAGGGCCATTGTAAATGAACCTAAACTTTTACTTTGTGATGAGCCTACTGGTAACTTAGACCCTGATATGAGTATGGAAATTATGCAAGTACTAGAAGAAATTAACAAGTCCTGTGGAACAACTATTATTATGGCAACTCATGATAAAGATATTGTTAATAGAATGAAAAAAGAAGTAATAGTTTTAAAAGATGGACACTTAGTAAAACATGTAGAGAAAGGGGAGTATGAAGAATGAAATTCTTTAGAATGTTAGGTAGAAGTATTAGAGATGCCTTTAAATCAGTCTTTCGTAACTTTTCTCTATCACTAGCTTCTATCTCTTGTATTATAATAACCTTACTTATAGTAGCAGTTGCTATCATTTTAACATTTAATGTAGAAAACTTTACTAAAGAGATGGAAAAAGACTTAACAATAGTTGTCTTTCTAAATAATAATGCTACAGAAGAGCAGGTAAAAGATGTTCAAAATAAACTAGAAAAAATGGACAATGTTGAAAGTTTAACTTATCAAAGTAAAAATGCTGTCAAAGAAGAGATGCGAAAAGAAAATGAAGTGTTTAATGAGGTAATGTCTACTTGGAAAGACAATGATAATCCTTTAAAGGATACATTTCAAGTAAAAGTAAAAGATGTAGAGAAGATTAAAACTACAGCTGAAAAAATAAAGAAAATGGAACAAGTAAGTGTTGTTAATTATGGTGAAGCTTGGGTTGATAAGATGATTAGTATGTTTAGTGTAGTAGAAAAAGGAGCTTATGGTGTAGTTATTGCCTTAATATTAGTAACAGTTTTTCTAATTGTTAACACTATCAAACTAACAATCTTCTCAAGAAAAAGAGAAATATCAATTATGCGACTTGTTGGCGCTAGTAATGTAGCTATTAAAACACCATTTATTGTAGAAGGAATGATACTAGGTTGTCTTGGAGCAATATTACCAATATTAGGAGTATGTTTTGGTTATGTAGCCCTTTATAATCACTTACATGGTTACTTATATACAGAAATTATTAGATTAGTAGAACCAGAACCATTTATTTATATGGTATCAGGAATAATACTTGTAATAGGAATATTAGTAGGTATGATAGGTTCATCTTCTGCTGTAAGAAAGTATTTAAAGGTGTAGTATGAATAGAAGAAAAATAATTATCTTACTATTAATATCTCTTTGCTTACTACCTTTTAAAGTGGACGCTAAGACCATAAAAGAATTTGAAAATGAGGTAAATTCTTATGCAAAACAATTAGAAGAGAAAGAAGCAAAGATTGCAAAAAATGATCAAGAAGTAGCAGAAATTAAGAGAAATATAGCTACTTATGAAAAAAAAATAAGTGATTTAGAAGTATCTATGAAAAGCCTACAAGATGAGATAGATAAGTCTAATGCTGAAATAGAAAAGAAAACAGAAGAGAGTAAACAACTATTTCAGTATTTACAAGTAAGTAATGGTAATAATGCTTATATGGAATATGTCTTTGGAGCAGAAAGTGTTACAGAAATGGTTTATAGATTAAGTGTAGTAGAACAATTAACAGAGTATAATCAAAAAGTAATGAATGAATTAGATGAGTTAATTAAAACAAATAGAGCTAAGTCAGCTGAGTTAGCTACTAAGAAAGAAGAATTAAAATCACTTAAAGCCAAGCTTGAAAGTGAAAAAGAAAGAATTAATGCTGATACTAAATCTATTAGAGAATCTATGCCATCGGTTCAAGAACAGTTAAAAGCTGCTAAAGCCAATCTAGCTTACTATAAAAAGTTAGGTTGTGGACCAAGTGAAGATATTTATGCTTGTCAATATAGATATGATAGAGCTCATAGAGGTAGTAGTGCTGGTGGTAGTAATATTCCTGTTCCTCCATCAGTAAATGGTTTCTTTAGACCAATGACTAGTGGTTATGTTACGCAAAACTGGGGTGGATATGGAGGACACTTAGGAATTGATTTATCTAATTCAAATGATAGAACTATTCCGATTTATCCAATAGCAGATGGTGTTATCTTTAAAATATATAGTGATTCATGTACTAGTGGTAACTGGTGTCCTTATGGTTGTAACGGAAATGCTAAAGTTGTTAAAATAAGACACTTAGTAAATGGTAGATATATTTATTCAACTTATGCACACTTAAGTAGTTATGGAAATATCCGTGAAGGAATGCAAGTTAATACGGGTACCATGATTGGTAGAATGGGTAATAGTGGTTGTTCGACTGCAGCACACTTACACTTAGAAGTTACAAGTTGTGATTGGAATGTTGGAGGAGGATGTAGTAGTTACTATGCCTATGAAAAAAGTACTATTAATCCAAGACAATATATTGGTTTCCCATCTGCTCTTAGGGTTTGGTGGACAGAAAGATAAGAAAATTCTTGTCTTTTTTCTTTTCTTTATTTATAATAACTAACAAAGTGAGGGGTTTTTATGACAGAAAATCAAGAACTATTATTAAAACTTATAAAAGAAGGTAGAACTTGTAATGATATAAGTAAAGAATTAAATATTTCTAATAAGCAATTATATAATAGATTACTTACGCTTAAGAATAAAGGAATAATCTTAGAAAAGAAGTACTATAGTAATGGTCAAATAACATATAAAAAACCATCTTCATCCTCTGTTATACATAATAGATTTAGTGATAACTCTAAAAATATACTATCTTTACATGAAGAAACTGATATGAAAATGTTAGTAATATCCGATTTACACTTTGGCAATAAATTAGAACGATTAGATTTAGTTGATAATGCCTTTAATTATTGTGTGAAGAATGGGATAAACATAATTTTATGTGCGGGCGATATGATTGATTCATCATTTAAGAGATGTAAGGAAGAATATAACACTGTTGAAAAACAAATTAAACACTTTATCAAAGATTATCCACATGATAAGAATATTTTAACTTTTGCAGTTGGTGGTAATCACGATTTCTATGCTTTTTATAATGAATCAAAATCAATCATTGATTATACTAATAATTATAGACATGACATTATAATTGGTGATTTTTTACTTAATACAATTAATATTAAAAATGAAAGTATAGATTTATATCATCATATATATAATTTTAGTAAAAAACCAACTGATTCTATAATAAGATTACATGGTCATGCCCATAAATATAGTACACAAATTGATTCAAAAAATAAATTACAGATAGTAGTGCCTTCACTTTCTGATATTAATCAAACGCTACCTACTGCTTTAGAAATGAATTTACACTTTAAGAAAGACTTTATTGAAACAGTTGATTTAAAGCAAATATATTTTATTTATCGTGATATGGTTTTAAGTGAAACTAGTTATAATTTAATGAAAAATAGAAATATTGTTAATAAACCGATAAAGAATGAAATATGTAGTGGTGATTCAGACATTAGACAAAAAGTTTATTCATTAATAAAATAACTTTAAAGTAGACAAAATTTTACATTTGAAATCTAAAAATATTAGTAAATTACTTTGATTGTGTTAAACTTAATATTAAGGAGGATACAATATGGAATTTAATTTTAGAGGGAAAAAGGCTCTTGTTACAGGTGGAGGACGTGGTCTAGGTAGAGAGTGTGCTATACTTTTTGCTAAGAATGGTGCAGATGTATTAGTAGCAGACTTAATACCTGAAAGATGTGAAGAAGTAGCAACTGAGATTAGAAAATATGGTGTTGATGCTATTAGCTATCAAGTAGATGTTACTGATTATGAACAAGTTGCTTCAATGTATAAAAAAATAATTGATGAATGGGGAACAGTCGATATAGTTGTTAACTCAGCTGGTGTTTGTTTAACTGGTGAATTAACTGAAGAAAGTTTAGAAAATATTGATAAGACAATTGATATTAATATCAAAGGAACAATCTATTCTTGTAGAGAAGCTTTAAATATTATGAGAGCTAATAAATATGGCAAGATTGTTAACATGTCATCAATAGCAGCTAAGGCATGTTCTGCTGGATTTAGTGTTTATAGTTGTACTAAGTCTGCAGTATTGGCATTAACCGCTAGTTTAGGAAGAGAAGCTGCAAAAGATAATGTTAATGTTAACTGTGTATGTCCAGGAATTATTAGAACAAGTATGTGGGAAGATATTCTTGATCAAATGGCTGGAAGTGAAGATGCTACTCGTGAAAAAGTATGGAATGCTTGTAATAATGTAACACCTAATGGAAAACCACAAGAACCAATAGATATAGCTTATATGACAGCTTTCTTATGTACTGATGAAGCAAGATATATCACTTCTCAAAATATTGGTGTTGATGGTGGATATACTTTCTAGTAATAATTATAAAATCGAGCTATTATTTAGCTCTTTTTTAGTGACATTTTATCTTAAGCTTGATAAACTTTAGTTAAGAGAGGAAAATAAGATGAAAAATGTAGTAATTATAGGAGCAGGACCAGCAGGGCTTTCTTGTGCCTATGAAATATTAAAGAATAATAAAAATATTAAGGTAACAATTTTTGAAGAAGAAAAAATGGTTGGTGGTATTAGTAAAACAGTAAATTATAAAGGTAATAGAATAGATATAGGAGGACATCGTTTCTTTACTAAGAATGAAGAGGTGAAAAAACTTTGGTTAGAATTATTACCACTTCAAAATAAACCGGCTTATGATGATAAAATCTTAAATATAGAAAAAAAGTTTCCTAAGAAAGGAAAAAATCCGGAAAAAGACGATGCAGTCATGCTTATTAGAAATAGAGTAAGTAGGATTTATTACAATCATAAATTTTTTGATTATCCAGTTAATTTTAATTTTAAAACTATTAAAAATATGGGATTTGCTACTACTTGTTCTTGTGGTGTAAGTTATTTAAAATCAACTATTCATAAATTAGATGAATTTAACTTAGAAAACTTTTATATTAATCGTTTTGGAAAAAAATTATATTCCATGTTTTTTGAAGGGTATACTACTAAAGTTTGGGGCAAGACACCTAGGGAAATAGACTCTAGTTGGGGTAGTCAACGAGTAAAAGGAATTTCTATTAGCAAAGTTATGACTGATTATTTTAAACGAATCTTTCATCTTGAAAATAATAACAAAGAGACATCTTTGATAGAATCATTTTATTATCCTAAATATGGACCAGGTCAGTTATATGAAACGTTGGCTGATGAAGTAAAAAAACTAGGTGGTAAAATCATCAAAAATGCAAAAGTTGTAAAAATAAAGAAGAATAATGAAAAGATAACTTCTATTATATATTTAAAAGATAAAAAATATATAAATTATCAATGTGATATTTTAGTTAGTTCTATGCCTTTGAAAGACTTAATATTAAGTATGAATGATGTCCCTAAAAAAATTACTAAGATAAGTAGTAATTTACCATATCGTGACTTTGTAACAGTTGGTTTGTTAGTACCTAGTTTTAAAGTAGAGGATAGTAATACTATTCATGGTAGTGTTAACGATAATTGGATTTATGTTCAAGATAAAAATGTAAAATTAGGAAGAATACAAATATTTAATAACTGGTCACCATATATGGTTAAAGATCCAGTTAATAATATCTGGATGGGTCTTGAATATTTTTGTCAAGAAAATGATGAGTTCTGGACTATGAAAGATAAAGATATAGTTAATATGGCTAAAGAAGAATTAAAGTCTATGAAGTTTTATGAAGGAAAGATATTAGATAGTATTGTAATAAGAGTAAAGAAAGCTTATCCTGCTTATTTTGATAGTTACAAAAATATAGATGAAGTAAGAAAGTATATAAATAATATAGATAATTTATATTGTATTGGAAGAAATGGCACTCATTCTTATAATAATATGGACCACTCAATTTATAGTGGATTGTTATGTGGTAGAATGATTAATAAGGAAGAACATGACTTGGATAAATTATGGAATGTTAATGTAGATAAGTCATATCATGAGGAAAAGTAAATGAAATATAAACCTAATAAATATACTAGTTATTTATACTTTATTATTCCTCTTCTTCTTTCAACTACTATAAAGATAAGTAAAGAAAGGGATATTTGGTTTATTCTCTCATACGGTAAATATATACTAAAAAATGGTTTACCTCATCATGATATACTATCTATGCATAATAATTTTTCTCTAGTAGTTCAACAATGGTTATCAGATATAATTTACTACTTCTCTTATAAATTATTAGGAGGAGTTGGAATATACATATTAGTATTCTTACTAAATTCTTTAATACTTTACTTTCTTTATAAATTAAGTATGGTTATAAGTAAGAAAAAAGTATTTAGTTCAGTTATCACTAGTTCTATTATAGATATACTTTTAATGACTTACTTTGTAACACCAAGACCACAGATGTTTACTTTTCTAATATTTATAATACTACTTTATATCTTAGAAAAAAATTTACAAAAAGAATCAAAAATTATTTGGTTTATTCCAATTCTTTCTTTGTTACTAGTTAATCTTCATGCTTCTATGTGGCCTTGTTTATTTATACTTATGCTACCTTATTTGGTCGAATTTAGTTATAACTACTTAAAGAAGAAAGATAAAAAAGTATTTAAATTATTACAAGTTATTTTCTTCTCTATTATAGTAGGTTTTCTAAATCCTTATGGCTTAGGAGCAATGACTTATTCTCTAACTAGTTATGGAGTAGATACTATAAATAAAATGGTTATGGAAATGTCACCATTCACTTTAAAAGGCGTATTAGCCCCTACCAATTATATAGTATTAAGCCTATTCTTTGGCTTATTAGCTTGTATGTTTATCAAAAAGAAATATTCAGTCCATCAAGTATTATTAATGCTTGGAATATTTTATATGGTATTATGTAATTTTCGAAATGTAACTTTATTCTATATTTGTGTTTTACCATTTTTTAGTAACTATCTACCTTTTAGTGATGGAAAAAGTAAGTTTATACCTAAAAAACTTTACATAGTAGTTATAATTTGTCTTTTAATATTAATTGGTTATAATACTGTGGATGGAAAGTATAATCTAGTAAATCCTAATAAGAAAATAATAGAATACTTAGACAAAAATGCCAAGAAAGATATAAAACTATATGCTAATAATGATAATGGATCTTACTATGAGCTTAGCGGTTATCATCCTTATATGGATGGGAGAGTAGAAGTTTTTATAAAAGCTAATAATCATAAAGAAGATATTATGTTAGAGTATTATAATATGTCATTTGGAATATTAGATGTGGAAAAGTTTTTAGATAAATATAAATTTACACATTTAGTTGTTAATAAAAATGAAATGTTATATAACTATTTAAAAAATAATGAAAACTATAAAAAAGTAGTAACAATTGATGAGACTTATCTTTATATTAGAAAGTAGGTATTAAGATGTTAAAAAAATATAAACCAAGTAAGTGGCTTAGTTATCTATATTTTATATTTCCTCTTTTTTTAGTAACAAAAATAAATATTGGAAAGGAAAGTGATATCTGGTTTTTATTATCATATGGTAAGAAAATAGTAACAAGTGGTTTTCCTAAATATGATTTCTTATCAATGCATGAAAACTTTTCTTTTGTAATGCAACAGTGGTTGTCAGCTTTATCTTTTTATCAAGTTTATAAGTTACTAGGAGGGGTAGGAT
>CAKOYC010000051.1 GCA_934130265.1 uncultured Bacilli bacterium | reverse complement strand
GGCTATTGGTGTTATCATTGGTGGAGCTTTTGGAAAAATAGTAAGTAGTTTAGTAAATGATATTATTATGCCATTAGTAGGAGTAGTCTTAGGAGGATTAGACTTTAGTTCATTAAGTATTAAAGTAGGAGATGCTTCTATTAAATATGGTTCTTTTATTCAAAGTGTAGTTGATTTTCTAATAATCGCTCTTTGTATATTTACTATGTTACAAATTCTTAATGGTCTAAAAGAAAAAGCTGATAAAAAACTAGGTCATAAAAAAGAAGAAGAAAAGCCTAAAAAAGATGAACAAATAGTACTTTTAGAAGAAATTAGAGATCTATTAAAAAAGCAAAATAAAAAGTAAGATTAAAAAATTAATATAAAAGGGGAAAATTATGAAGTGGAAAATAAGAGATGTTGAAATAGCTAACCAAGTAGTATTAGCACCTATGGCTGGTATTTGTAATAGTGCTTATCGAAGAATCATAAAAGAGATGGGTTGTGGTCTAATATATGCTGAAATGGTTAGTGATAAAGCTATTTGCTATGATAATCAAAAAACTATTGATATGTTATATATGAGTGAAGAAGAGCGACCTATTACCCAACAAATATTTGGTAGTGATGTAGATAGTTTTGTAATAGCTGCTAAATATATAGAAGAAAATATGCATCCTGATATAATTGATATAAATATGGGATGTCCTGTTCCAAAGGTAGCAGTTAGAGCTCAAGCAGGTAGTGCCTTATTAAAAAATCCTTTAAAAGTAAAAGAAATAGTTAAAGCAGTAGTTAATAGTGTCAAGTGCCCTGTAACAGTTAAGATAAGAAGTGGTTGGGATAGTGATTCTATTAATGCTGTTGATATAGCTAAGATTTGTGAAGAAGCAGGAGCTAGTGCTATTTGTGTTCATCCAAGAACTAGAAAACAAGGATATAGTGGAAAAGCTGATTGGAACATAATAAAACAAGTTAAAGAAAGTGTTTCTATCCCTGTAATAGGAAATGGAGATGTAACTAGTCCTTATCTTGCTAAACAAATGTTAGAAGAGACTGGTTGTGATGCAGTAATGATAGGTAGGGGAGTACTAGGTAATCCTTGGTTAATAAGAGATACAGTAGCTTTACTTGATGGAAAAGAAATACCGAAAGAAGTAACCCCACTAGAAAAAATTGATATGTGTATAAAACATTTAAAACTACTTAGTGAGTTAAAAAATGAGAAAGTAGCGGTCTTAGAAATAAGAAATCATATTGCTTGGTACTTAAAAGGAGTAGAGGGTAGTAACCAATTAAAAAATAAAGTTTATCAAATGACTAATCTTTGTGATATACTACATGTATTAGAAGAATTTAGGAGGAGTTTTATATGAAGAAAGAACAACATTTAAAAGCACTATTTTCTCAAAGATTTGTAGCTTTTATGATAGACTTAATATTAGTATCATTTATTACAAGTTTAGTAACTGCTATAATCCCTACAAATAGTAGTATAGATAAACTATATGATCAACAGGTAAAAATAGTAGAGAACTATACAGCAGGGAAGATAACTATGCAAGAATATGTTAATCAGTTAGTAGATATTAATTATGATATAGCTAAACAAACAGGAATAATAACTCTTGTAAGTATAGCAATTTCTCTTTTATATTACGTTTTATATGTATATAAAAATGATGGACAATCTATTGGTAAAAAAATGATGAAAATAAAAATTCAGAAAAAAGATAAAGATAAAGAACTAACAATGAATGATTTATTATTTAGAACAATGATATTACAAGGTACTTTAGTAAGTATTATTGGTTTTTGTACCATCTTATTCCTTGATAAAGATACTTATCTAGCTACTAATAGTTTGCTAAACCTTATACAATATAGTATATTAATAATTAGTTTCTTTTTAGTAGCATTTACTAAAGAAAGACAAGGTCTTCATGATATGGTAGCCAAAACAGAAGTGGTTTGTACAAATACCGTTTTAAATAAAGAGGAGGAAAAATTATGCGAGAATTAACAGAACAAGAAATTGTAAGACGTGAAAAAGCTGAAAAAATAAAAGAATTAGGACTAGACCCATTTGGACATAGTTTTAAAAGAACAGCTTTTGCTAACGATATAAAAGATAAATATAAAGATGTAGAACATGATGCTTTTGAAAGTATGACAGATGAAGCTACTGTAGCTGGTAGAATTATGTTTATTAGAAAAATGGGTAAAGCATCATTTTGTACTATCAAAGATAAGACAGGACCTATTCAAATATATATATCAATTAATGATATAGGAGAAGACAATTATACCTTGTTTAAAACAGCAGATATTGGAGACATAGTTGGTGTTCGTGGAAAAATAATGAAAACTAAAACAGGAGAAGTAACTATTAAATGTTTAGAATATACTCCTTTAGTAAAAGCCTTAAAACCACTACCAGAAAAATTTCATGGTTTAACTGATAAAGAAGAAAGATATAGAAGACGTTATGTTGATTTAATAATGAATGATGATACAAGAAGAGTAGCTTTCTTACGTCCAAAGATTATTAGATGTATCCAAAACTTTATGGATAATCAAGGATTTACTGAAGTAGAAACACCAGTTTTATCAACATTACTTACAGGAGCTAGTGCTAAACCATTTGTTACACATCATAATGCTCAAGACTTAGATATGTACTTAAGAATAGCCTTAGAGTTACCATTAAAAAGACTATTAGTAGGTGGTATGGAAGCTGTTTATGAAATAGGACGTGTATTTAGAAACGAAGGAATGGACTTAAAACATAATCCAGAATTTACCTTAATGGAAGCTTATTTAGCTTATAGTGACTTAAATGGAATGATGGACTTAACAGAAAATATGTATCAAACTATTGCAAAAGATGTAATTGGTAAGATGACTTATAATTGGTATGGTTATGAGATAAATCTAGAAGGACCATGGAAGAGAATAAGTATGGTTGATGCTATTAAAGAAAAAACAGGAATAGATTTCAAAAAAGAAATGACTGTTGAAGAAGCTTTAGAATTAGCAAGAGAACATCAAATAGTTGTAGAAGAACACGAGAAAAGTGTTGGTCACATTATTAATTTATTCTTTGAAAAGTATGTAGAAGAAACATTAATCCAACCAACATTCTTATATGGACATCCAGTAGAAATATCACCACTTACTAAGAAAAATCCGGAAGATCCTAGATTTGTTGATAGATTTGAATTATTTATTGCTGGTCGTGAATTTGCTAATGCTTATACAGAATTAAATGACCCAATTGATCAGTTAGCAAGATTTGAAGAACAATTAAAAGAAAAAGATTTAGGTAATGATGAAGCTAATGATATTGATATGGACTTTATTGAAGCATTAGAATATGGAATGCCTCCTGCTGGTGGAGTTGGTTATGGAATAGATAGATTAGTAATGTTATTTACAGAATCAGAATCTATTAGAGATGTAATATTATTCCCAACTATGAAGCCATTAAATGGAACAGAAACAGTAAAGAAAGAGATAATTTCCGAAAAGAAGAAAGAAGTAATAGACTTTTCTAAAGTTCAAATAGAACCATTATTTACTGATTATGTTGATTTTGATACCTTTAGTAAATGTGATTTTAGAGCAGTAAAAGTTAAAGACTGTGTAGCAGTACCTAAAAGTAAAAAACTATTACAATTTACTTTAGATGATGGAACAGGAACAGATAGAATAATTCTTAGTGGTATTCATGCTTACTATGAACCAGAAGAATTAATTGGTAAAACTTTAGTAGCAATTACTAATTTACCACCTCGTAAAATGATGGGAATAGATTCTTGTGGAATGCTTTTAAGTGCTGTTCATACTGAAGAAGAGGAAGAAAAACTACATTTATTAATGATAGATGAATATATACCAGCTGGTGCTAAACTATATTAGGAGGAATTAATTTTCTTCTTTTTTTATACTATATAATAGTGAGGTGTATATGAAAGATATATTAATTGGAATTGTTTATCGAACTGATGAGTTTAAACTTATTCCCTTTGAGAAAGAAAATATTAATTATGAAATATTTAGTCCTAAGAATGAAACAGATTATTCTAAATATGATGGATTTTATTTACCGGGAGGAGATGGCTGGTATAGTGAAGATATTAAATTAATAAAATATGCTAAAGAAAATAATATACCAATACTAGGAGTATGTCTTGGAATGCAAGAGATGTCAGCTTTTCTACTAGGTGAAGAGAAAGATATTACTAAAAAGATATTGAATCACAATGGTGGTGAACACTTAGTATCTATTAAAAGAAATAGTTTTCTTTATGATATAGTACAAAAACAAGAAATATTTGTTAACTCTAGACATAATGACTATATCCCTAAATTATCATCCTTATATGTCAGTGCTAGAAGTTTAGATAATTGTATTGAAGCAATAGAGTTGAAAAATCATCCATTCTTCTTAGGATTACAATGGCATCCAGAGAGTTTGTATGAAACTGATGAGTCATCAAGAAGAATATTTAATACCTTTTTTACTAAATGTTTTTCACAAAAAATTCACAAAAAAAATCGCTAATTGCTTGTAAAACAAAGTTATTATTCGTATAATTAATATATGGAAGGAGAAGAAAATTATGAAAAAACATAATGCATTGAAAGTTAGTTTAATTACACTATTTGTATTTGTGCTTTTGACATGGATTTTACCAGCTGCTACTTATCAATCAAGTTATTCTGAGATTGGTAGATCACAAGTTGGAATATTTGATTTAGTATCTTATCAAAATACTGTATTAGGATATTTTGGTTATGCTTCATTATTTATTCTAGCAATTGGTGGATTCTATGGAGTATTAGTAAAAGTTGGAGCATATAGAAAAGTATTAGATGCTATTGTTAAGAAGTTCAAAGGTAAAGAACATATTTGTATTATAATAATTGCTTCTTTATTTGCTATTTTAACATCATTCTGTGGAATGCAACTTGCACTATTAATGTTATTCCCATTTGTTATTTCTCTAGTATTAATGCTAGGATATAATAAATTAGCTGCTACTGCTGTAACTGCTGGTAGTGTTGCTGTTGGATTAATGGGAACTACATTTGCATATAATACAACTCAAATGTTACAACAATACTTATCAGTAAAACCAACTACTCAAATCTGGACTAGAATAATCTTACTTGTTCTAGGATTAGTAATCTTACTAATTAATGTTTTGAAATTTGGAAAGAAAGAGAGTACAAAATCATCAAGTGATGAAAAGAGCTATATTCCAGAAGTTGTTAAACATGACAAGAAGCAAAAGAAGAATTGGCCATTAGTAGTTATTCTTGATTTAGTATTATTAGTTACTATTTTAGGATTTATTACTTGGACTAATTCATTCAATGTAAATCTTTTTGAAGATGTTAAAACAGCTGTTACAGGATTTAGTGTTCCAGCTTATGTTGCTCTATTAGCACTATTAGTAATAATAAATATTATTCTATTTGCTAAGAAGTCTAACAAAAAAGCTTATATCATCTTAGATGGTATTGTAGCTTTACTTACTGTTATTGTATTAATTGGTAGCTTTGGAGTAAAGGCTAAATTCTTTACAGGAATTACTAAAGCATTAAATACTAGTTTCCCAGTATTCGGTAAACTATTAGGAAGTACTATTCCTGCTTTTGGTAGCTGGACATTAACAGAAGTAATAGTTTTATTATTACTAGCCTTAGTTGTTATTAAATATGTATATAAAATAACTTGGGATGATATGATAGTAGGATTTAGTGAAGGACTAAGAAAAGCATTATTACCTGCATTTATTGTATTTGTAATTTACTTAATATTAGTACTTACAACTTATAATCCTTATCAATTAGTAATATATAAAGCATTATTAGGACTAACAAAAGGATTCAATGTATTTACAACAGGATTAGTAGTAATTATTTCAAGTATAATTAACGGAGATCCAACATATGCCTTCTATAGCGTTTTACCTTATTTTGTAAGTGTAGTAACTGCTACAGATACATATCCATTAATCTCAGTTATCTTCCAAGCATTATATGGTATTGTTACATTAGTAGCACCTACAAGTATTCCATTAATGGTAACACTTGCTTACTTAAAAGTACCTTATAAAGATTGGTTAAAATATATTTGGAAAATATTATTAGAACTAGTTGTAGTTGCATTTATAATATTTACAATATTAGTACTAATTTAAAAAAGAGATTCTTCTCTTTTTTTTAACTCTATGATATGCTTATATAGCATAAAAGCCTTTCTTTTTTTTAATAAGAGATAAACTATATTATAGATAATAAAGTGAGGGATAAATAATGAAGAAAATTGATAATAACAAAAAACTTATAATTATTAGTCTTTTTATATTAATAGTTATCTTTATAGGTATAAGTTTTGCTCTAGCTAAAATGACTTTAAGAGGAGATAAAAATATAACCTTAATAGCTAAAAACCTTCAACTTGATTATACTGAAGGTACTTCAACTATTGCCCTTACTAAAGTAGCTCCTCAAGAAGATAGTGATGGACTTAATAATACACCTTATACCTTTACCTTAAAAAATACTGGTACTAGAACTATAACATATGATGTTTATCTAGATGATGATAGTGATTGTACTGATTGTGCAACCTTCACTCATAGCTTCTTATCATATGATTTAAAGAAAGATGGGACATCAGTATCAAATGGGAAACTATCAACTAGTAGCAATAAATTAGGTTCTTATTCAATAGCAGGTAATACTACTCAAAGCTTTGAATTTCGTTTATGGTTAAACTTAGATGCTACAAACGATGTTATGGCAAAATCTTTCTACAGTAGAATAAGAGTAGAAGCTACTGAGCAAGTTGATTAAACTAGTTCACATTAAGAACTAGTTTTTTTTGTCACTTTTTTTGGTCTTAAAGTAATTGCTTAACCATATTCCTTCTCGTTAAAATATAAGTATACAAGGAGGAAATAAAATGTTTTCGAAATTTAGTGAAGATGCTCAGAAAGCCTTAGTATTAGCTAGGAAAGAAATGAGAACTTTAAAACATCCTTATGTAGGAAGTGAACATTTACTATTAGCTATACTATCAATGAAAGAGTTAAAAGTAACTAATCATTTAAAACTATTAGGTTTAACATATGATAAATTTAAAGATGAATTAATAAGAGTAGTAGGAATAGGAAAGACAACCAATGACTGGTTTTTATATACCCCTCTTTTAAAAAGAGTACTAGAGACAGCTATGTTAAATAGTAAAGAAAATAAAGAAAGTGAAGTGTCAGTTACAGAGTTATTCTTATCATTATTAGAAGAAGGAGAAGGTATAGCTATTAGACTATTAATGGGTATGAATATAGATATAGATAGACTATATCAAGAGTTTTCTACTTCCTTTACAGAGAAGAAAATAACGGGACATAAAAAATTACTAATTGAAGAGTTTTCCGTTAATCTAAATAAAAGAATTATGTCCAATGAAATAGATCCTGTTATAGGTAGAGAAACAGAACTAAAAAGAATGGTAGAAATACTTTGTAGAAGAACTAAGAATAATCCACTACTATTAGGAGAAGCAGGAGTTGGAAAAACAGCTATAGTTGAAGAATTAGCAAGACAAATAGTAGAAAATAATGTTCCAAGAGCCTTAAGAGGTAAAGAGATATTATCTCTTTCGATGGCCTCTTTAGTAGCAGGTACTAAGT
>CAKOYC010000050.1 GCA_934130265.1 uncultured Bacilli bacterium | reverse complement strand
AATCCTTATTTTTTAACATTTTACAATGAAAATGATGAAAGTTTTTTTTATAGTGAAGAAACTATTAATAGTCATTTTTCTAACACTAGTAATGTAGAAGTAGTAAATAATAATAATAATAATAGTAATACACAAACAACCACTACTAATAATACTCCCACCTATGTATCTGTAAATACTGCAACTGGTTATGCTTTCCCAACCGTTAGTGGCTATTATATAAGTCAAGGCTATCGAGGAACGGCACATGATGGTATTGATATAGCAGGATGTCCTTATAACTCTAGTATCTTTGCTGTTAATGATGGTGAAGTTGTTACTGTATCAAGAAAATGGGATAATGGTCTTTATATAGTAATTAGACACGATAATGGTTATTATACAATGTATGCTCATCTAGCAAGTGTTAATGTTTCTGTTGGTCAAAGAGTTAGTAAAGGCCAAGTAATTGCTGGTATGGGAAGAAGTGGTCTTGCTACTGGAGTACATTTACACTTTTCACTTTGGAATGCATATCCTTATAAAGGAAGAAGTTTAAACCCTTTCAATTTATATTAATAGGTATTTGACTATACGCCTATTTTTTTTTGGAATAAATTACTAAAGAAAGGGGAAAATTTATGAATCAACAATATCAATATCGTCCTAATTTTAATTATCAAAGAAATAGTTCTAACTATTTAAGACAAGTTAGTGATGATAATAATCTTTACTCCAGTAGTGAAGGATATACTTTAGGAAATATGTTTAAGGATAGTTATATACCTTATAAGAATTATACTCCACAAGTATTAACACCTACTAGTGAACAAGATGATTTATTCTTAAGACTAAGTGAACAGGAGTTTGCCGCTCATGATTTAAATTTATATTTAGATCTTAATCCACAAGATGGGAATATGTTAGAGATTTTTAATCAGTACCGAAAGGAAGCTAATAATCTTTTAAATGAATATGAAGCTAGATATGGTGTTATTAATATCTCTAGTGAGGCTTTAAAAGATAGTCCCTTTAAATGGGAAATGGAAAACTTTCCATGGAATGAAGGAGGTATGTAAATGTGGAAGTATCAAAAAAAATTACAGTATCCAATTAATATAAAAAGAAAAGATTTAAATATGGCCAAACTATTAGTTGAACAATATGGAGGTAGTAATGGGGAACTTGGTGCTGCTCTTCGTTATTTAAATCAAAGATACACTATGCCTGATAATAAAGGACAAGCTCTACTAACTGATATTGGTACCGAAGAACTTGCTCATATTGAAATGATTTCTACTATGATTTATCAGTTATTAAAAGATGCTACTATTGAGGAGTTAAAAGCTGCTGGGCTTGATTCTCATTATGCTTCTCACAAGAGAGCTTTATACCCTACCAATGCTGATGGTGTACCGTTTACAGTAGATTACTTTGCTACAACTGGAGATCCACTAGCAGATCTTGCAGAAGACATGGCTGCTGAACAAAAAGCAAGAGCAGTCTATGAGAACTTAATTGATTTAACAAATGATCCAGATGTAATTGGACCACTATTATTCTTAAGACAAAGAGAAGTTGTTCACTATAATTTATTTAAAGATTTATTTGATGAATATCAAAAAAAATATAGATAAAGACTAGCCTACCAAGACTAGTCTTTTACATTATAAATTTAGTTAAATACTTCCATAAGAAGTGGTACTACATGTTTCTTTCTAGAAACAACATCAGCAAGATATGTACCTTCTTCCATATCTTTACGATAAGCAAGTTCCATTAAATCTTTAGCTTTTCTATTATAGATAACATAAGAACCATTTTCAATAATATCAGTTATATAAAGTGCTACTAATGAATAGTTATTTGCTTCAGCTACTTCATCTAGTGTATCTAAATACTTATCCATATTCTTTTTAATTTCATCAAAGTTAGTAGTAAAGAATTGTCCTATACCCATTGTTTTATCATTTACATTATAAAGTTTGAAATCATTATATAAGACGTCTTCTTCACTCATACCTTCAAGTGAAGTACCAGCTTTAATCATATCAAGACCATATTTTTTATAGTCAACTCCTGCTATTTTAGCAAGATAGTGAACAGCTTCTACATCAAGTTGAGTTGCTGTTGGACTTTTTAGTATTAAGGTATCAGATAAAATACCAGATAACATCATACCAGCCATCTCTTTAGTAATTTCTATTTCTTTTTCTTTATATAAAGTATAAATAATAGTATTAGTAGAACCGACTGCCATATTTCTAAAGTTTACTGGACTAGCAGTTGTAATTGAACCTAGATTATGATGATCAAATATTTCTTTAATTTCTGCTTCATCTAATCCTTCAGCACTTTGAACCTTTTCATTATGATCTACTAAAATCACTTTCTTTGGATGTTTAGCTTCTAAATCAGTTATTCTTAAAAGTCCTAAGCATTTACCATTTTTAGCATTGATTACTGGATAATTAGTGTGTCTTAATTTCTTATTTATTTCTAAAATATCATCCACATAAATATTTTCATCAAAGGTTACAGCATCCTTAGTAGTTCTTGTCATATTACCAATATAATTAGCTAGACTAACTAAACGAGATACATGATAAGTATCATAACTACTTCTTATAATATTAACTTTATTCTTTCTAGCTATTTCTAAGTGTTTATCTTTAATTTCTCCATTACCAGTTAAAATTATCATCTTAACACCATTTTCTACAGCATATTCAATAACACTATGACGATCTCCTACTATTAGAATATCAGTTTTCTTTAGTTTTACTGTTTCAAGAAAAGTAGTACTACGGTAAGCTGCAGCTAACAGGTTTCCTTCAATTTCTTCATCAAACTTTAATACTTCTTCTGCTTTTAATACCTCTAGTAAATTTTTATATGATGTTTTTAATAGATTAACTTCATCATTAATAAAGTGATGAGCTAAATCTTTAATAGTAACTATTCCTAGTAATTTTTCTTTTTCATCTACTACTGGTACTCCAGTTAATCCTTGATTTAACATATAAAGATAACTATCATAAATAGATTTAGATTGATCTAGAAAATAATGTTTGTGATAATCTACATCTTTAAGTTGTAATTTAACATCATTTAAATACTTTGGCATTTTCACTTTAAAATAATCTAAAGCATAAGCTGTTTCCTTATTAACATTTCCTAAGATACAAGCCTCAGTATTTTCTCCTAATTGTTTTTTTAAATATGATAGACTAATAGCACTACAAACAGAATCAGTGTCTGGTTTTCTATGTCCAAATATATAAGTTTTCTCCATATAACTCCCTCATTTCTGTTTAAGATTATATAATAATAAGTACTATTTGTCAAAAACTATCAACAATTATTTTTTATTATTAAGAATATAGGTATAAGAGTCTTTGCACATATCTTCTAATGTCTTTGTTGGATTAAAACCAAGTTCTTCTTTTGCTTTAGTATTATCAGCATAACAACTAGCAATATCTCCTTCTCGTCTTCCGACTATTTTATAATTAACTTTAATATTATTTACTCTTTCAAAAGTTTTAACTAATTCTAAAACACTATACCCAGAACCAGTGCCTAAGTTATAAATACTTAATCCTTTAGCTTTCTTAAGAGCTAATACATGTCCTTTAGCAAGATCTACAACATGGATATAATCTCTTACCCCTGTTCCATCTTTAGTATCATAATCATCTCCAAAGATACTTAAACATTCTAACTCTTTAGTAGCTACTCTAACAATATAAGGCATAAGATTATTAGGGATACCATTAGGACTTTCTCCTAACAAACCTGTCTCTTCATTACCAATCGGATTAAAATATCTTAAAATAGTAATATCAAGACTATTATCAGCTTTATAAATATCTTTTAGAATCATTTCTATCATCAATTTAGTAGTACCATATGGATTAGTTGTTGATAATGGAAAACTCTCTTTAATTGGTAACTCTTTAGGAGTTCCATATACAGTAGCACTTGATGAGAATATAAACTTTTTACAGTTATATTTCTTCATTACTTCAAGTAGATATAGAGTTGATATTAAGTTATTCTCATAATACATAAGTGGTTTCTTAACACTTTCTCCTACTGCTTTATATCCAGCAAAATGAATTACTGCTTCTATATTTTCTTTACTAAATATTTCTTCTAGTAAACTCTTATTACAAACATCACCCTCATAAAGTTTAACATCACTTCCTGTTAGAGTCTTAATCTTATCAATTACATCTTTTTTACTATTACTAAAGTTATCAATGATAACCACTTCATAATTATTTTTTAATAATTCACAAACGGTATGGCTACCGATATAGCCACATCCTCCTGTTACTAATACTCTCATTTAATCACCATCCTAAAATAATAATACCATTTTTAAGAAAAGAAAAAAAGAGCTTTATGCTCTTGATACATATTTTCCGTCTTTTGTTCCAACAAGAATTTCTTCATCTTGTTTAATAAATAATGGAACTTGTACTACCATACCAGTTTCTAATGTAGCATTTTTCATAGCAGAAGATGAAGTATTACCTTTAACAGCATCTTCAGTAGCTACTATTTTCATAACAACTTTATCTGGTAAGTTCATACCTAACATTTCACCTTCAAAGAAAATGATTTCTACTTCTAAGTTTTCTTTTAAGAATTTTGCATCATCACCAATTGTACTCTTATCAAGTTCAATTTGTTCATAATCTTGCATATTCATGAAGTAATAAGTATCTCCCATACTATAAAGGAATTGCATAGGTTTCTTTGAAATATGTGCTGTTTCTACTTTAACTCCAGCATTGAAAGTCTTTTCAGCAATAGAACCTGTTCTTAAGTTTTTAAGTTTTGCTTTAACAATAGCTGCCCCTTTACCAGGTTTTACATGTTGACTATCAAGTACCATATAGATATTACCATCAGCTTGAATAGTAATTCCGTTTTTTAAATCATTGGAATTAATCATATCTTATATCCTCCTTTAGTTATTACTTCTTTTCTTTGTGTTCAGTATGATGTCCACATTTTGGACAATATTTATTAATGTCTAGACGATCAGTTGTATTCTTAACATTCTTTTCAACACGATAGTTTTCTTCTTTACAAACTGTACATACTAGTGTCTTCTTTTGTCTATTTCCTACTTTTGCCATAACACTACCCTCCTCGTTTCCATAAAATTATATCAGAAAAACCTCTATTGGTAAAGGTTTTTATTTATTTAATTCTTTTAAGCGTTCAATTGTTCTTCTCATTTCAAGATCATACTGAACCATTTCTAATCCACCAAATTCTTTTAAGAAGTCTTCTTCTTCCATTTGGTATTTATCTGCTAATTCTTTAGCTTCTTTCTTAGCATCTTCTTCGCTTACTTCAATCTTTTCTAATTTAACAATTTCTTCAAGCATTAAACGATAAAGAACATTTTGATAAGCTTCATCTTTTAATTGATTTCTTAAATCTTCTTCTTTACTTCCAGTTATTTTATAATATAAGTCTAAGTTTAATCCTTGCATCATCATTGATTGTTCTGCACGTTTTAAAAGACGAGTTGTTTCTTCTTCAATCATTCCTTCAGGAATATCTACTTCTACATTCTTAGCTACTTCACTTAGTAGTTTATCAATATAGATATTTTCATTTTCCATCTCTTTTTGAGCAAGAATATTCTTCTTAACTTCTTCTTTTAGACTCTTTTCATCATTAACACCCTCAAGTGCTAAATCATCAAAGAAATCTTGATCAAGTTCTCTTTTTTCTTTAGTCTTAATCTCATGTACTTTTACTTTAAATGTAGCTTCTTTTCCTTTTAATGATTCTTCATGGTATTCTTCTGGGAATGTAACTTTAATTTCTTTTTCTTCTTCCTTTTTCATACCAATTAATTGTTCTTCAAAACCAGGAATAAATGTTCCACTTCCAATTTGTAATGGATAGTTTTCACCTTTTCCACCTTCAAAAGCTTTACTTCCTAAGAATCCTTCATAATCAATTGTTACTAAATCATCAGCCTCAACTGAACCATCTTCTTTAATTACTAATTCAGCATATTTATCAAGTAATTTCTTAACTTCTTCTTCTACTTCTTCATCAGTAACTGTTGCTTTTTCTTCTTTAACTCCTAATCCTTTATAGTTTTTAATAGTAACTAAAGGACGAGAAGTAATAGTAAACTTAAATGTAGCTTGATCTTTATCAATACTAATTAATTCAACTTCACCAGGAATTACAGGTATTACTTTTGCTTCTTCAATAGCTTTAGTATAAGCATCTTGTAATACAATATTACCAGCTTCATCAAATAATGTTTCTATACCCACTTTCTTATCATAGATATTTCTTGGACATTTCCCTTTTCTAAATCCATCAATAGTTACATTTTTTACTTTCTTCTTAAAGCTTTCATCTAGAGCTTTTTGCCACTCTTCTCCTTCGATTTTAATTGTTATTTCATGAATATTATTATTTTTCTTTGCCATACTCTTCCTCCTCCAATAGGCTTATTATACCTTATTTCTTAATGTGTTTCAAGAAATTTTAATTATTATTTTTAAGTATTAACATAGCATCTCCAAAAGAGAAAAATCTATATCTTTCTTTTACTGCATGATTATATGCTTTTAAGATAAACTCTTTGGTAGCTATAGCAGATACTAACATAAGTAGTGTTGATTTAGGTAAATGAAAGTTAGTTACTAATCCATCTATCGAATCAACACTCTTTGATGGATATAAGAACAAAGTAGTAAAACCACTATCTTCCTTAAAGGTTCCATATTTTTCATAGATAGTTTCAAGTACTCTAGTTGAGGTGGTTCCTACCGCTATTATTCTTTTACCACTTTCTCTAGTCTTTCTAAGTAAGTCAGCAGTATCTTTATCCATAGAGTAATATTCTGAATGCATCTTATGATCTTCTATTATATCTTCTGTTACGGGACGGAAAGTTCCAAGACCAACATGCAAAGTTACATAAGCAATATTAACACCCATTTCTTTAATCTCTTCTAGTAACTCTTTAGTAAAATGCAAACCTGCAGTAGGTGCTGCGGCGCTTCCTATTTCTTTAGCATAAACTGTCTGATATCTTGACTGATCTTTTAATGTCTCATGAATATAAGGCGGTAGTGGCATAGTACCAAGCTTATCTAAGACTTCATAGAATATTCCTTCATAGCTAAACTCTACTACTCTAATACCTTCTTCACCAATTTCTTTACAAGTTGCTACTAGTAGTCCATTTCCAAAAGATATTTTATCGCCAACATGAATTCTCTTAGCTGGTTTTGTAAGACACTCCCAGATATCTCCTTCTTTATTTTTAAGAAGTAACAGTTCAATTACTGCTTTAGTAACATCTTTCTCTCCAATTAATCTAGCTGGTAATACTTTAGTATTATTTAAAACCAAGGTATCACCTTTTTCTAGATAAGATAATAAATCAGGAAACATCTTATCTTCTACTTTTTTCTCTTTACAATCTAACACCATAAGTCTTGAACTATCTCTTTTCTCAAGTGGTGTTTGAGCGATTAACTCTTTATCTAAATCATAATCAAATTCATCTAATCTCATCTAAATCATCCCCCCAAATAAATTATTCTGATAGCTTATCTCTAACTGTTCATATGCTTTAGGTGTAACACATCTTCCTCTAGAAGTCCTTTTTAAGTATCCTTCTTGTAATAGATATGGTTCCATAACATCTTCTATTGTTGACACTTCTTCCC
>CAKOYC010000049.1 GCA_934130265.1 uncultured Bacilli bacterium | reverse complement strand
TTTTTGTTGATGCTCCCATGGCGGAATTGGTAGACGCGGCAGACTCAAAATCTGCAGAAGTTAATTCTTCGTATGGGTTCGATTCCCTTCATGTGCACCAAATTAGCAAAAAACTCGAACTATCACAGTTCGAGTTTTATATATATAAATTATTTTTTTAATAATGACTTTACTAATATTCTTGCCTTTTCCAAAGGCTTTTTTTCTTTATCAATAACAGAACCCATTATTTCACTATTAGAATAGTCCTTATTAATTGCACTATCTATCTCTTTAGTAGAAATATTTAAATTCATCTTTTTATTAAATTCATTTATAAATCTTTTAGCTCTTTCATAGCCTCTTTCTGGAATAGTATTATGAGAATATAATATTTTTAACGCTACTAACTGTAATACTTTATTTCTTAACTCAACATCACAATTATGATCATACACACACTTTTCAAGTTCAGTAAAACTAAATTCTTCACTATACTTTTCTTTAAATAAATTTAATAATTCATCGAGTGTAATATTATCAGTATCAACGTAATCTTTTAAATTATAATCAATTTGAACCTTTCCACTATCAGTATCAGCATGTAATAAAAAACCAGGTAATTTACTACTCATCAAAAATTGATTATCTTCAACATTTTTTCTATATATACTCATAAATAGTATTGGTTTTTCTTCTACCTCTTCATTATTATCATCATATATACTTCTAAATCCTTGACCAGTAGAACGATAATCACACTCCAACAAGTATAATTGTTCTCGTGGTAGTCTATACATCAATTGCTTTATACTCATTACCTTTGCTAGTGATTTTACATCTTCAAAATCAGAATATCTTATTCCCTCATAATACTCCATTTCACGTTCTGGATATTTAATCTCATACCATAATGTAATATTATTTATAAGTTCCTGTAAATCTTCCATATCAATAAAAGGGTGATATCCATTTTTTACTGTTCTCTTTAACCAAGATAATAATTCCTTATTTTCAAATACATTATATTTTTTTGAATCTTGCTCATAAAATTTTGTTGCTTCTATAATTGTCATACCAAAACCTCCCGTTTGTAATAACAATTATAGCATAAATTTTTACGTATTGATAAAATTTTCCTTTTTAACTATAATACTCTATAATACTATTAACTTGTGGGGGGAAGAATAAAGTATGGCATACTATAATAGAAAATATCAAGAAATAAAATTAAATAATATGGAATATCTAAGTAGTGGTGGATGTACACAAGTCTTCTATGATAAAGAGAAAGTATTTAAAGAATATTCATCAAAAACAACATTAAATTGGCGATTAAGTGAAGAAATGTTTGATATACTTAAAGATATTGATAATCCAAACTTTATAGAATTGTTTGATATTTATAGAGATTGTAATCGAATAGAATTATTTAAAAACAGAATAAAAAACAAACCATTTATAGTAGATGCTTACACAGCAAAATATTATCCAGGAAACAATTTAGTAAATGTAATGTTTGAACAAAAGGACTATTTATTAGAAAATATAGAAAATCTAGAAAACTTATTTGAAACTTTTTCTGATTATAGAATATGTACTGAAGATGTAAAAAAAAGAAATACCATAATTAATAGAAATGGAATTGTAATAATAGATCCTGATTTATTTTATATGTTTAATAAAAATACAAATTAAAATATGAACTACCAACTAGATATCCTAAATTAGATATTACTGAACAATATAACTCAATAGCAGAAAATGGTTTTATAGAAAAGTTTTGTTTAACTAAAGAAGAGAAAAATATAGTTAAAGCTTTAAGAAATCAGGAGAAAAGTTTTCAAAAAGTTAAAAAAATGTAACACACCTTTGTTACATTTTTTTAGTCATCTACTTCTTTATATTTAGATTCATATAAATCTACTTCTTCATCTTTTTTATCACTACTCAAAAAATCACGCATATCTGGTAATTCCTCAATACTAGCAAGTCCAAAGTAATCTAGAAAATCACTTGTAGTTTCATAAAGAATTGGCCTACCTGGTAAACTACTTCTACCAGACTCTTTGATAAAGCCCTTAGCTACTAGTTTTCTAACCATTTGAGCACTAGCTATACCTCTTAATTGATCTATTTGAATTCTAGTTAATGGTTGATTATAAGCAACAATAGCAAGAGTTTCTAAAGCTGCTTGACTAAGTGCGTGAGTTTCTTTATTTTCAAGTAATTTTTGATAATACAAATGATGTTCTTTTTTAGTAGTAAGTTTAAGTTTATTACCTAAAAATTCTATTTTTATTCCCCTACTATCTTTAGAATACTCTTCTTGTAAAGTAGCAATTAATGCTTTAATCTCTTCAAAATCTATTTCTAGTATATCTTTTATTTGTTCAAGGGATAATCCATCATCTCCTACTACAAATAATAACCCTTCAAGTACCGCTTCCATTTTATACCCCCTCACAAATTATCTCATCATAAATTCCTTCTTGATGAATAATTAACTCTTTATTCTTAGCCATTTCTAAAATAGCTAGAAAAGTAACTACTATATATTCTCTACTTCTAATAGAAAACATTTGATAAAATGATACTTTACCTTTTTCTTTTAATAGATTCTTTATTTCATGTCTTCTACTAGATACTGATATACCTTTTTTAGTAACCTTAGTATTAAGTGGTTTTTCCTCTTCTTTTCTAATTAAGAATTTTTTAAAAGCATCTATTAGTAAATCAACAGAACCACCTTCAAAAGTAGTTTCTTCTTCTTGATAATTACTATATTTTTCAGGAGCTTTAGTATATATTTCACTTCTTAACTCTTCTTTTTCTTTTAAATCTTTACTTATCTCTTTATAAGCTTGATACTCTAATAACTTATTAACTAATTCTTCTCTTGGATCTTCCTCTTCAATCTCCATCTCTTGTTTCTTTTTAGGTAACAACATCTTAGCTTTTATTTCAATTAATTCACTAGCTAAAACTAAATACTCTGATATTTCTAGATTAACTTTTTCCATATTATTGATATATTTAAGATATTGTTCTGTTATTAAGTTTATCTCAATATCAAAGATATCCATTTTATTTTCTTTTATAAGATGAAGAAGCAAATCAAGTGGTCCTTCAAATCCCTCTACTATAAACTCCATACTATCAACCTTTCAATTGAAATTATAGCAAATAATAGCATTATTTTCAAATTATTGTTATACTTTAGGTGGTGATTTTATGAAACAGTTTGTTAAAAAAGATGAGGCATTTACTTGTATTAATTGTGGTAAAGAAGTTGATCCTTTAGGATATACAACAAGAGATCATTGTCCACACTGTCTTTATTCCATTCATATAGATATTATGCCTGGTGATAGAGCTAATCCTTGTAAAGGTATTTTAAAACCAATCGGTATTGAAAAATTTAAGGATACTTATAAGATTGTCTATCGATGTGAAAAGTGTCATGAAGAACATAAAAATATAATGGCCACTGATGATAGTCTAGATGAAATCATTAATATTTCTAAAGGAATTAATTAAAAAAAAGAGGAAAATATTTCTCTCACATAAATTATTTTTTTCCCAATCTATTAGTATAAATTATTTTATCTACTTTTTTTACTAGTATTTTTTCACTAGTTTTTTTCTTTGAAACTATTTCATTTTTTTCATTCTTAGTAATTTTATAAGCTATTTCTTTTTTACCATTCTTTCCCTTTTTATATACTTTTCCAGTTTTAAATAAACTAAACTTATATTTTGTTTTATACTTAATTTTTTTAGTCACTATCTTAGTAGTTGTGTATAAGCATTTACCATCACTTACATTTGCCTTCTTATCATAGTTATCAGCTTTTTCATCCATACAGCCTAATACTTTAGCAATGCAACTGCCATCATCAGTATTAGCATTATTATCATAATTAACTGCATTTACATCTGTACAACCATAAACTTTTAATATACAACTACCATCATCTTTATTAGCACTACTATTATAGTTAATAGCATTGATATTAGTGCATCCATATACATAAGATCTAATATAAGAATTGTTTCTACTAGAACTATTACTACTAGAATAACTGCTTTCTGATGCACAACCACCATGACGAGAACAGCATCCACTATGACAATCAGTACAAGTTTTACTAACTGTACCATCCCTACACATAATATTAGCATAAACATCAGTATAGCTAAACATAATAATAAAACAACTTAATAATAAAACTAACCTTCTCATTTTTCTCACCTAAATATATTATAATATTATGAAAAGAAAAAATCCAGATTAACTGGACTCATTACTTATAGTTTTTATCTTTTTACCTACTACAATTATATATTCTCCCTCATTTGTAACATCACAAGTTTGTAAAACTATTATTTGGTCATTTCCATCTATACTGACATTAGTATCATATAACGACTTATTTTTTAACCATTCTAGATGCTTTCTATACGTTTCATCTGTAAAATTTAAATTAACATGTTGATAGTCTTTATCTGTTTTATAAATAGAAAATATTTGATAGTAATAAGTATTATCAATATCTTTAAAAGTAATAGTTGAATGATTAGAACAATAACTACTATTTAGATATTTTTCTAAAACATTAAATTCTGTATAAACATTATTAGAGTTATGTCCATAAATAATTACTTTTCTATCACTTGTATTATTACGATAATCCATAAAGACACTACCAAGGGTATTAGCTTTTTTATTAATTAAATGATTTAAATAATAACTGTTATCATTTCCTTTTACAATTGGAACTCTTAGACTAGTATAACTAATAGATAACTCTCCTATTATGTCTTTATTAGAAAATCTATTTTGGTATCTTTTAATTATATTCTTTTCATAAAAAGTATCTTCTTCTACTTTAGCATTTTCCTCTTCTTTTAAAGTAGTTACATCTTTATAAGTATTAGTAATTTCTTCTTTAGCTTTTTCATCTTTCTTATTTAAGGCAGTACTGCTAAAGTTAAAATACCAAATAAAGTTTACTATAATCATTAAAGATATTAGCACAATATAAATTATTCTTGTTCTTTTTTTCATTTATATCACCCTTTTTATACTCCAAAAGAATCCAAAAGGATTCTTTTATCTTAGATATTATATTTCTTTTTAAGACCTATTCCTAAAGATATAGCACCAACAGTTGATAATATTACAAAGAATAAATCACTATTAGTATTATTAACTCCTGTCATAGGTGGTACTATTTCTCCAATTTCGATTCTATCATAAACATAAATTACTTCAATAGTTCCATCAATATATTTACCAGTTTCATCACCTTTGATTTCTACTAAATAGTATCCATCAATATCTTTATAATCTGTTAAATAATCTTTTCCTACCATTTTAGTAAATTCACTACTTGGTAATAATGTATTACCATCAGCATCTACATATTTAACAATTAATTTACCATATTTAGCTTTATACTTAAGTTGCATATCAGTCATAAAGTTAAAACCAAGGTAAGAGTTAGGTGTATATCTACCTATATTTTTTAATACTCCAGAAATAGTATAACCTTCACCCTTAGAATTAAGAGTACCTGCTCTTTCTATAATATCACTATCACCTTTAGTTTTATCACGCATATAGCTACCTACTGAATAATCACTTCCAGTATTATCACTAGCACCATTAGCTGCATCTTTATTATCGGTATATTCACCATTTTCATTTTTTTGATCAAAATAGAAAGATAATCCTTCATTATAGAAATAATTGTAAGCTAGTAATAAAACTGTTTCATTAGTTTCAATAGAAAATTCTCCAGATTCATTACCCATTGATTGATATAAATCATTAATCATCTCATCAGTTAATTCTGTAATACTTGAGATATTATAATATGCTAAGAAAAAATCTAGCGGACTATTATAACCTTTAGCTTGTAAAACACTATCTACTTCTTCCTTTGCTCTTTTTTGATTAGCTGGTAACCAAGTTATTCCTAGTGCTTTTTTATAAGCATCATTAAGTACATAGAAAGGATCTACATCAGATAACATTTCCCTAATTATTCCTTTATTGAATTGATCAAGTCTTGTATAGTTTGTCTTATATTTACTATTATAAAAGTCTAATAAATATTTAGCATAATCAGCTATACCATTATATCCTTTAGCAGTTAAAGCAGCCCCTACTACATCATCAGTCATATTTCTACCGCTTGAATTAGGTATTAAAGCTTGTAATGCCGTATTATAAGTACGTCTAAAAGTAAATCCTTCTGGTAATGTTATTTGATTGAAGAATTTATCATTAGTAGTATTAGTTGTTGTTGTTTCCTTTTCTTTATATACTAATGGTTCTGTTGGAAATATCTCAAAAGATGTCTCTTCATAATAATAATCATAATCAGATAAGTTATTAATCACCATTCTAACTCTAAACTTATCCCCAGCTTGGAATGGATTACGAAACTGAAAATAATCTTCATCTAAACCTTGTTCAGCTCCATATTTTTTAAATTCCTCATAAATTTTATTTGAGATTTGTTCAAACACTTCTGGTGCAATGACAATCTCATCATTATCATAATTAGCTGGTATAGTTACGTTGACAGTAATCTCACCATATACTTCTTGCCACATAGCATCTACAGTTAATTTTGATAAATCATAAGTTACTTCTAGTCCCTCACTAGTAGTTAACTTAGGAATAGAATCTGTATCCCACTTTGACGTTTCAAGAGCAGAAACATCAGTAGTAAAGAATACAAATCCTAATAGTAGTACAACTACAAATAGAATACTTCTTACTGTTTTTTTCATTTTTTTCTCCTCCACATTTTATCAAGAGAATAAGATATAATTACCGAACCCCTTCGAAGAAATTAAACGTTTCCTTGATTTAGCTCACTATACTAAGGGTAAATTAACAAATTGTCAACATTTTTTAGTCGAATTTTGCAAATTTCATAAGAAAAAAATCTAGAAACTTAAAATTCCTAGATTTTACTATTTCTTACAACTATTAATTTAGATACACTAACTAAACTTACAATAGTAATTAAAGAAGCAATTAATAGTTCAATATTATTATTAGAATCTACTAAAGTATTAGGGAGAGTAATATCATCTACTCTTGTCATACCTTTTTCTTCAATGTCCCATTTAGCATAAACTGTTAATTCACTAACTGGTTTACCATCAATCATTAATTTAGTTGTCTCATCAAACTTAGTATTTAATAGTTTATATAACTCTTCAAAGTTACCTTCCAATGCATACTTCTTAGCAAGTTCACTATCACTTGCTATATACCAACCCTTGAATACATAACCATCACGAGTTGCTACAGCAAGTAGTTTTTCAGCAAGATTCATATTATTACCATAGATAGTAACATCTTGGGTAAATCTAGAATAAAGTCCTGCTTTTAATAAGTTATCTTGTAATGTCTTACTAAATCCTACATTTAAAATGCCAGCTGTTCCAAGAGATAAAATAAATCCTTCTATTTCTTTTTGAATTACGTTATCAGTAGTAGCTATTTTACCAATAGTATAACCATCTACTATAAACTTACCAGCATAAGCTTCATGATAACCAATACCATGTCTTTTATTATCTAGTAAAGTAAAGGAACTATCAGTTACTTTAACTTCAGCAGTGACATCCTCCCCTGCCTAAAGAGGTGGGGGCTTCCTTTCGTACAAAAGCGAACAGTCGGTTCTCGTTCGATAATACCAGTGTACTAAGCA
>CAKOYC010000048.1 GCA_934130265.1 uncultured Bacilli bacterium | reverse complement strand
GGCTAAGGAAGATATTAAAGATATAGTAATGGCTAGTGATAGTTTATTAGAAATAGTAAATGGTATATTAGATATTTCTAAGATAGAAGCTGATAAATTAGAAATTATTAATACAACTTATTCACCTAGGAAGATATTTGATGAATTAGTAGTTTTAACTAAAGGAAGACTTGGATTTGAGAAACAAATAGAATTTAAAACAAGTTTTAGTAGTGATATACCAGCTACTTTGTATGGAGATTATGCAAGAGTAAAGCAAATAGTTTTAAATTTATTAACTAATGCTGTTAAGTATACTAATGAAGGATATATCAGTTTTACGGTAGAATGTGTTAATATAAATAAAGATTTATGTAGATTAATTATTTCTGTTGAAGATAGTGGTATAGGAATTAAAAAAGATAAAATAGATAAATTATTTACTAAGTTTGAACGTCTTGATGAAGAGAAAAATATTACTATTGAAGGTACTGGTCTTGGACTTGCTATTACTAAAAAACTAGTTGAATTAATGCATGGGAAGATGGTAGTTCAAAGTATCTATGGTAAAGGAAGTAAGTTTACTGTATCACTTGATCAAAAGATAGTTGCTACTAAAGAAAAAGAAGAAATTAAAGAAAAAACAGTAGTAAAAGGTAACTATAAAGGAAAAAGAGTATTAGTAGTAGATGATAATAAACTTAATCTTAAAGTGGCAGAAAGACTATTAAGAGAGTATAATTTATTTGTAGATGAAGTAGCAAGTGGGTTTGATGCCATAGATAGAATTAATATGGGTGTACCTTATAATTTAATCCTAATGGATGATATGATGCCTAAGATGAGTGGGTGTGAAACTTTAAAAGAATTAAAGAAGAATAAAGACTTTCATACTAAGACAGTGGCCTTAACGGCTAATGCTATTTCTGGAATGAGAGAAAAATACTTAAGTGTTGGTTTTGATGATTATTTAGCTAAACCAATAAAAAAAGAAGAGTTAGAAGTTATTTTAGATAAATATTTAAAGGAGGATAAGAAATGAGAGATGTAACACTACTAACTAGTAACGGAGTAAATGTGGCTAAAAGCTTAGAATTATTTGGAGATATGACAACTTATGATAGTACACTAAGTGACTTTTTAGCAGACATAGATGAAAAAGAAAATAAAATAAAAATTTATAAAGAAAATGGTGATATGGCTAATTATTCTATCTATGTTCATGGCCTAAAAAGTGATGCTAAATACTTTGGCTTTGATGCCTTAGCAAATTATGCCTATCAACATGAAATGGCTAGTAAAGAAAATAATCTTTATTTTGTAACAGAACATTTTGAAGAGTTAATATTAGAACTTGACAGAATTGTACACCTAGTAAAACAATATTTAGGACTGGAAAGTGCTGGAGTACAAACTACTATTGTAACGTCAAAAAAAGATAAAGCATTAATAGTGGTAGATGATTCAGCAGTCATCAAAAACTTTGTTTTAAAAATATTTGATCAACAGTTTGAGGTGTTAATGGCAGGAGACGGGGAAGAAGCCTTAAAGATGATAAACAATACAAATGGTCAAAAAATAGTAGGAATGTTACTTGACCTTAATATGCCAAATGTTGATGGCTTTCAAGTATTAGAATATTTTAAAGAAAATAATTTATTTGATTCTATTCCTGTATCAATAATTACTGGAGTAGGAGATAATAATTTAGTAGCTAAAGCTTTTGAATATCCAATCGTTGATATTATTAGAAAACCGTTCAATGAAAGGGATATAAAAGCAGTAGTAGAAAAAACTATTCAATATGCTCACTAAAAAATAAAAAAGAATTTGACATAGTTCGACAAAATGTGTTATTATTTTATTGGGAAGTTGGTGCAACGATTAAGTATAAACTTGTGCTTATCTTAAAACGATGTGATATCCATAAATTTTATATCTAGTTGTAAACTTCCCGACACTTACGTAGTAGGTGTAAAGAGGGAAGAATAGTACTCCGATCATTTTTTCCCTCTTTGTGCCTACTACATTTTAATATGTTTGAGCAGGGGATATGATAAAATATCAAACTTATTTAGAGACTTCGTGGCTGGTGAAAACGAAGAAGAAGTATTTTATTACTACCTTTGTGAGTAGAATTATGAAAAGTAATTCCGGGTGACCGTTATTCTAAATAAAGTAAAACAGTGGATGGTACCGTGTTTATACACTCCTATGATTAATCATAGGAGTTTTTTGCTTTGAGAGGTATATAATTATGATAAAAGAAAGACTTAAAACATATTTTAAAAAGAATAAACAATCTGTTGGAATCAATGAGTTGGCTAAGATATTAAAACTAACTAGAGAAGAGAAATCTGTTCTTTCTAAAAATTTGTATGAACTTGAAAAAGAAGGAATACTAATACTTACCGAAGACAATAAATATTTGCCGGTAGCAGATGAGTTTTACTTAAAATATGGAGTAGTAAAACAGTCTAATAAGGGAAGACTTTATGTTGATTTGGAAAACGGTATACGTATACATCTTTCTGATAAATTTATGGATAGGGTAAAAGTAGGAGATACCGTATATGTAGAGGAGAAAGGGAAGGAAAATACTAAACATAATAAATATCATGAAGGAAATATTGTAAGAATTGTAAAAGAAACAGAAGGAGAGAGTTCTTTATCTTTAATGAAAGGAGTGCTTGAAAGAGATTATGATAGTAATAGACTGTTTTTAAAAAAAGATAATCATAAATACTTTGTTACAACCGGAAAAACAGCTAGCGCATATCCTCTTGATGTTGTTACTATCTTAGTAAACAATGTTACCAAAGAAGTTGAAGTTAAAGACATAATTGAAAGAAAACATAACAAACATGTTTTTGAATGTATAGAAAATAACGGAGTTAAGAAATGGGCACCAGTCGGTACTGAGTATTTTGAAATAGAGAAAAAACCAAGAGAAGATGATCAAGTTGGCAAAAGAGTTCTTGCAAGTTTAATAGAAATTGATGACAAATATACGATAAGTATAGAAAAAGAAATAAATGCTAAAACTAAGATGGAAAAAGTAATATTTTCTTCATTGTTAGAACATGGATTTACTTTTTCTTTTTCCAATAAAGCTATTTTAGAAGCTGAAAGAGTATCAAATAAGAAAGATGATTTTAAGAGAAGAGATTTACGTGACTTAGAGACTTTTACTATAGATTCGATTTATGCAAAAGATTTGGATGATGCTATTTCTTTAGTGCGAGAGGAAGATAATTTTGTATTATATGTATCTATTGCTGATGTATCGTTTTATGTTAGACCAGAAATGAGAGTGTTTGATGAGGCTCTTGATAGGGCTACATCGGTTTATCCTGCTGATACAGTGTCTCCCATGATACCAACTATTTTGTCAAATAATAGTTGTTCACTAAATCCTAATGAAGATAAATATGCACTAACTTTAAAAATAGTTTTAGACAAAATGGGAAATACTAAGGATTTTGAAATATTTCCAAGTATTATTAAAAGTAATTTGAAAATGAGTTATGAAAAAGTAGATAATTTGTTATTAGGAAAGGATAAACCATTAGAATATTTATCTCATTATAGAACATTAATAAACATGTATCATTTAGCTAATCTTTTGTTAAATAAGAGATTAGAAAAAGGAATGCTAGGATTAGAAGGGATAGATATAAATTTTGATATAGATGATCTTGGTAATCCATTATCTATCAATGAACGGACTAAAGGACCAGCTGGAATGATTATTGAAAATTTTATGTTGTTAGCTAATCAAACAGTAGCAGACTATGCCTATTATTTAGGTATACCGTTTGTTTATAGAAATCATGAGGGACCAGATTTTTCTAAGAAAAAAAGCTTAGAACGAGATCTTAATAGAGTAGATAAGAGAATAAAACATATACCTAATATAGATGATCCTGTTAAGATGCAACAATTTTTCCTGACAGTTACTAAAGGAAAAAACGAAGAAGAAGTTAAAATGCTTTCAGAAATATTTATTAAAAATTTTCAAAGAGCATATTATAGTGATCAAAATATTGGACACTACGGATTAGTTATGTCAAGATATGCCACATTTACATCGCCGATTAGAAGAGGCAGTGATTTATTAAATCATCTTTTCTTGAATGAAGTTTTAAGGTATAATGGTAATGATCCAAGTTTAGCTGAGATTAAAAGAAACTTATCATCAATAACAGAACATTTATCAGTTATGCAGGAAGAAGCAGAACAAGTAGAAAATGAAGTTGGTTTTTATTTATTAAAGAAATATAGTAAAGAATTTAGTGGTGTATCGCTTCTTGCTAGGTTGAATTTTTTAAGAGAAGATATGGCTTATTTAAAAACCGATAACTTAATACCAGGTATTATTAATAGGAGTAGTAGATATCAGATTAATACTACTAACGGAACGTTATATGATAAAAAAATAGATAAACTTTATCATATTGGTGATATAGTAGCAGTTGAAATTAAAGATAAAAAGGTAGTAAAAAATCAAATAACATTTGATTTAGTAGAAAAAGAAAAAATATTAGTTAAAAGATAGGAGAAATAGAAAATGAAAAATATAAAAGAAGATAAAATGTTAATGCCACTTAATCATAGTTGTGCACACTTATTAGCAGAAGCAGTAAAAAGTTTATATCCAAAAGCTAAATTTTGGGTAGGACCAGTTATTGAAGAAGGATTCTATTATGATATAGATTTAGGAGACAAGACTCTAACTGATGAAGATTTACCTAGAATAGAAAAAGAAATGAAAAAGATTGCTAAAGGTAATAAAAGAATAGTACGTCATGAATTATCTAAAGAGGAAGCTTTAGAAATGTTTAAAGATGATCCTTATAAGATAGACCTTATCAATGAATTTCCGGCTGATGAAGTTATTACTTGCTATACCCAAGGGGAGTTTACTGATCTTTGTCGTGGACCACATGTTGCCTCTACTAAAGAATTAAGACATTTTAAATTATTAAAGTGTAGTGGAGCCTACTATAAGGGTGACTCCAAGAATAAAATGTTACAAAGAATCTATGGAGTATGTTATCAAAATGAAGAAGATTTAGAATCTCACTTAAAAGAGTTAGAAGAAGCTAAAGAAAGAGATCACAGAAAACTAGGTAAAGATTTAGGAATATTTATGTTATCAGACTTAGTAGGTAGAGGGCTACCTCTATGGTTACCTAATGGTTATACTTTATGGAGAACTATTCAAAATTATATAACTGAAAAAGAAGTAGCACATGGTTATAAACATGTCCATACTCCAGACCTTGGTAGTGTAGAACTATATAAGACATCTGGACACTGGGATCATTATAAAGATGATATGTTCCCACAAATGGAGTTAGATGAAGAAGCATATGTCCTTCGTCCAATGAACTGTCCTCATCATATGGTTATCTATGGTAATAGACTTCATTCATATCGTGATTTACCAATAAGAATAGCAGAAATAGCTAATGACTTTAGATATGAAGCAGCAGGAGCAGTAAAAGGTATTGAAAGAGCAAGATCATTTACTCAAAATGATTCACATATATTCTGTACACCAGAACAAATAGAAGAAGAGTTTAAAGGTGTATTAGATTTAATTATTGAAGTATATAAAGATTTCAATATAGATATAACTAAACATAAGTTTAGATTATCTTTAAGAGATAAAAATGATAAAGAAAAATACTTTGATGATGATGAGATGTGGAATAGAGCAGAAGATGCTTTAAGAAAAGTATTAACAGATTTAAAAGTAGACTTTATAGAAGCAGAAGGAGAAGCAGCTTTCTATGGGCCAAAACTTGATATTTTAATTAAACCAGCTGTTGGTAATGAAGTAGCAATTCCAACTATTCAGTTAGATTTCTTACTACCAAGAAGATTTAATTTAACTTATATAAATGAACAAGGAGAAAAAGTAACTCCAGTTGTTATCCATAGAGCTATATTAGGTTCTCTTGATAGATTTATAGCCTTCTTATTAGAGGAGACTAAAGGTAATTTACCACTATGGTTAGCACCAGTTGGGGTAGAAGTTATTCCAGTATCTAGTGAACATCATTTAGAATATGCTAAAAATGTTTATCAAGAACTTCTTAATAATGGTATAAGAGTAGAACTAGATGACCGTAATGAAAAGTTAGGATACCGCCTAAGAGAAGCTCAAACTAGAAAGATTAACTATACTTTAATATTAGGAGATAATGAAAAATTAGATAGAACAGTAAGCTATAGATTACATGGTGAAAAAGAAACTACTACTGTTAGTTTGGATGAGTTTATCAAACTATTAAATGATGAAATAGCAAATAAAAGATAAAAAGAAAACTACTAGGATTTGACTCTTAGTAGTTTTTTTCTTAATCATTAGTACCGTGATATAACTCTTCTTTTAAAGTATCCAAATTTTGATTCATTAAAGTGACATAATCACTTTTGTTTTTTCTTGCTTCTTCTGTTAATAAATTCATATGTTTAAATGATGCAAAGGAAACAGTACTAGGATATTTATTAATAATATTTTGAATATTAGCAGTTGTTTTATCTTCTCCATAGTTAAATATCTTAGTAATCTTACCTTGTTTGATTAAAGTGTCAATTTCACTTAAGTCCTTACTAGATGTATCATCATTTACTAAATATACTTTAACACCATATTTTTCTAAGAATTTATAAGCAGAGTTAGATGTAACAATTGTCTTATAAGGAGCATTTTCTACTGCTAGTCTAATATTAGCATCTAACTCAGAAACTGTTATTTTTAAGCTTTCGTAATTTTTATCAATTTCTTTTCTCAAATAGTTATTTTCTACATATTCTTTTAAACTGATTCTAACATTTTGACACATCATTAACATAAATGAGGGATCATTCCATAACTCTTCAGTATCATTATTATCTTCTAAGACATAAGAACTATCAATTATCTTTAAATTACTGTTATAATCAAGTAGTTTAACAGCTAAGTTTCTTTCTCGCTCGATTAGTCCTGTATAAATAAGTAAGTCTTGATTAGCTAAATCTTGTTTTCTTTTATTAGTTATCTTATAAGTTTTAGTATTAACTCCATCAGGATAAACTGATGAAATAGTAGCATGCTTTCCATATAAGCTTGATATTATATATTCATTAGGATAGTTTGTAGTGATAATCGATATATCTTCCATATTATCCCTTCTACATGCACAAGTTGTTAGGACTAATCCTAAGCATATTATTATTTGTAAAAATATACGTCTATTTTTTTTCATTAATTACTCCTTCTTTCTTCTTTATTACTGGATCATATCCAAAGCTAGCTCCCGGGTGACATCTTAGAATTCTTTTTACTCCAAGATATAGTCCTTTAACTGTTCCATACTCATTAAGAGCATCTATTATATAATTAGAACAAGTTGGGTAAAAGTGACAGCTAGCATGGTAATATCCAGGTGTTCTTTGATATATTTTAATTAAAGCGATAATTATTCTTTTCATACTATCTCCGTAATCTTATTGTACTATAGTTTTTTCTATTTTACAAACGAAAATGGTTGAATATAAATTAAATGTTTGTTATTCTTAAATAAAGGTAGGACAATATCCAATAATTTATATCAATAAATTATGTAAAATTTTCCTTTCCGTGTACTAATAAGAAAGAAGGAGTAAAAATGGACAGTAAAAAACAATTAACTATCTCAATAGTAGCGGTGATGGCCTTAGTATTGATGATAGTAGGAGTAAGTTATGCAGC
>CAKOYC010000047.1 GCA_934130265.1 uncultured Bacilli bacterium | reverse complement strand
GTTATGAGCCCAACGAGCTACCAACTGCTCCATCCCGCGATATCAATATATAAATTTAAGTGGCGGAGGAAAAGGGATTCGAACCCCTGCGCCGCTTGCGCGACCTCCCGGTTTTCAAGACCGGTCCCTTCAACCAGACTTGGGTATTCCTCCAAATAAGTGGTGCCTAAGGCCGGACTTGAACCGGCACGAAGTATGACCTTCGCAGGATTTTAAGTCCTGTGCGTCTACCAATTCCGCCACTCAGGCACATCATGGTGACCCGCATGAGATTCGAACTCATGACCCTTTGATTAAAAGTCAAATGCTCTACCGACTGAGCTAGCGGATCAAATATTTAAAAATGGTTGCCTCGGTTAGATTCGAACTAACGCATGTCAGAGTCAAAGTCTGATGCCTTACCACTTGGCTACGAGGCAATAACTAAGATGGTGGAGAGAGATGGATTCGAACCATCGAACCCGAAGGAACAGATTTACAGTCTGTCGCGTTTAGCCACTTCGCTACCTCTCCGACTATAAATAATAAAATGGTGCCGAAACCAGGAATCGAACCCGGAACCTACTGATTACAAATCAGTTGCTCTACCTATTGAGCTATTTCGGCATCTTAATGGTGGGCGATATAGGACTCGAACCTATGACCCCCTGCTTGTAAGGCAGGTGCTCTAACCAACTGAGCTAATCGCCCAAGTAACCACTTGACGAAATTAAATATACCAATTTATTTAATGAATGTCAACACTTTTTCCAATTTTTATTATATTTTTTTCTCTTTTAGTGATTTTTCTAGAAAAATGGCTAAATTTTTAAATCCAGATGGTGTTTCTTTTATCTTACTTCCCCTATTTTTAGTAATACGATAATCAAGATTAATAGTACTTAAGGAGTAGTGATTATCTTTTTCTTCTCTTACTATTCTTACTCTTATTAGTTCTCCAATAGTAGCATAATCATTAACATCTTTTATAAATTTATTAGAGATTTCTGAAATATGAATTAAACCGCTTGTATTATTATCTAGCTGAACAAAAATTCCATACTCTTTAATACCAGTGACATAACCCAGTACAACAGAACCTATCTTGTACTTTTCATGCATCACTTCTCACCACAAATAGATTATAGCATAATTTTCTCTTTACGAAAAGAAAAAATTTATTTATAATGTTCTTGGTGAGAAAAAATGAATGATGAACAAATAGAAGCTAAAGTAAGAGAAATCATCGATGAGTTACGCCCCTTTCTAGTAAGTGATGGGGGAACTCTTGACTTTGTAAGTTATAAAGATGGTATTGTCTATGTCAGTTTAGGAGGAGCTTGTGCTGATTGTGACTTCTTAGATGTTACTTTAAAAGATGGAATTGAACAAATGATAATGAACGAAATAGAAGAAGTTAAAGAAGTAAGAAATATTAATGAAGAAAATTAAAGTTTTCTAAGAAATCAATTTGAATTAAAAAACCGCTTTCTCTTAAAAGATTATAAAGATAAAATAAGAAGTCTTCATAATCTTTTATTTTGTCTAAAATATTAATTATTTTATCTTCATTTTCTGCTCCATTGATAATATCTTCATAGCAATCAAAATAGAAACTTGGAAACAACACTCTAGCCATTAATAGATGTCTTTGATAGGAACTATTTACACTAAGTAATAGTTTTTTTATTTGTTCATCTTGATAACCATAGAAAAATAGATCTTTTAAATACTCACTTATATCTCTTACTTTATAATCTATAATAAGTGATAATGGATTATAAAAGCTATTTAAATCATCATTTAGATGAATTCTTTTATGACAGATAGTTAAATTATCTTTCCTACTCTTTTTTATAGATTTATTAACTTCACTTAGATAACTAATAGCTACTTCAGCATAACCAATAAAGTAGTCAACACTATTATATAATAAAGGATATTTATCTTTGATATATGGCTTTTGGTATTCAAAGTAATCTATTTTTCTACACCATAAATTATACCAGTCACTTCTATTAAGCATTAGATAATTATTATAATTAATATAAGTATCTTTAACTAAATCTTCTACTATTATCTTTCTATTAAGAAAGTTGTAACAAACAAGAATATAGTTTTTACCATCTATTAGTGATGAATAGTTATCAAAAACATTATCTATAATTAAGGATGGGTAATTATAATAGACTAGACTTTTATTTAAACTAACCTGTTCTTTTATTCCTTGTTCCTGATTAGTTATTAAATAAAGAATGTATAATTTGTCATTCACATAAAATTTATAATTTACGCCATCTTTGATAATTTCTACAGGATAAAGGTGATAATAATAATTAAGAAAGTTTTTAATTTTAATCACCTCTATTTAATATTATGAAATATCTGAAAAAAGAGTACTATTTTTAGTACTCTATCTTCTGGTTCTTATTGATGTACTGAACAAATCACTTTGACCAAGATCAACACTTTTTCCTTCTACATATTCATAAGAAGCAGTTTGAAGTTCCGGTGTTTCTCTAGAACTAGTAAAACTTTGTAATTGTTTTTTTGCTCGTTCTAATTCTTCTTTCTCTTTTTGTAAATTCGAGTTAACTCTAGTCGTTTCAGATTGTAACACTTGTCGTTCTGATTGAATTTTTTCTTTCTCTTCAGTTACTTTGTTTTTACTTTTTTGTTCATTTTCTAATGTTTCTTGATATTTTTTAGCCTCTTCTTCTTCACGTAAAGCAGCCATCTTGTTTTCCTTAATCTGTTTCTGATACTCTAAAGCTTGTTGAACTGTTTGTTTTAATTCATCAACACTTTTTTGTTCTTCCCTTTTTCTTTTAATTTCTTCTTTCAAAGCATCTAGTTCTTCCATACTCTTAGAAAGTTCTTCTTCCTCTTTTTCTCTAGCTGACTTTTCAGCATTATATTTTTTTATTGCTGCTTCTTTTTCTAAACGTTTCTGCTCCCTTTCACGGACTGACTCTTCCAATTGTCTTTTTAAGTCTTCAACACTAGGAACGATTTCTGATATATCACCATATGAATCATCAATTACTTCACTTTGATTTTTAATCATTCTACCAGCATATTTAGCAATACTTTGATCGGATAGTGTATTACTCTTATCCATTTCAATATCAGCATTTTTTTCTTCCACATGTAAAGAATTTTCTGAAGTGGCAATTTTAGGGAAAATTTCCGATTCACTTGATGATAAAATCATAGGTTTTCCTTCAGTTGATTCTGATTTATTTTCAACCTTTGGTTCTTCTGATTGTTCTTCAACAAGAGTTTTTGCTTTACCATCGTTTAATACCTTCGCTAAGTCTTCAGTTTCTAGTTTTGCATGTTCTTTAACTGGGCTAATATTTTCAAAGAAATTATCCAATTCCTGTTCCTTATCTTTACTAGTTACTGTTCTTTTAGCAAGTTCATCAAGTTGTTCCTCTTTTTTATCATCAAATTCCTTGGCATAGTTTTCAACCTGTTTATCATTTGTTCCTTTTAACGCATTATATACTGATTTTCTAATTTCCTCTTGTTCAGATTTAGATATTTCCACATCTCTTTTAATTGGTTTTGGCATGCTAACAAAAGCATCTTCAGTAGCAGAAAAAACATCACCCATTTGTTTATAGGCATCAACCATTCCAACCATTGATTTTTTTCTTTCCTTATTTGCTAATTTGCCCTTCAATATTCCGAGATTAACAGATGGTATTCTTAAACTACGTTTAGCATATCCCACAACTCTTCGATAATAATCATCAAACTCATCTATTCTATCTTCTAATAAAGTAATATTAGAATCAAGTTTATCCTTAAAGTCTTGCTTTTCTGCAGTACTCATAGTATTAATCTTTTCTAAATTAATTGATGCTAAACTTTTAGCTTCTTTAGCTTGACTTAACATTTTGTTCAAAAAGCTTTTTTCGATTTTACCTATAACCATAAAAGTTAAAGCTTGTAATTTAAGCTTGGTTGGAGAAGCTTTTGCTGCTGTTTCCCTCGGAGCATCAATAAGACTTACACCAAGTTCTTCCATCTCTTTTATTTTCTTTTCTTCTTCATTCATAATTTATGCCTCCAACTATTATTGAGATAATTTGCGTAATACGTCTTTTACTCTATTCCATTCTTCTTCATTGTCTACCCCAAACAATTGTGGAGTATCACCATTTCTTTCAACGCGAGACACATAAACAGTAACATTACCATTTGCATCTTTCTCATTTTTTGTATAAACTACATATTCTTTTTTTGTATCTTTAAATTCGAATGCAATAACAACCTCTACTTCATCAATAGAACCATCTTCTTGCACAATTGACATAATTTTTTTATTGTCATTTTCCATAGATATTCTTCCTCCCTCGCTATTCTACAACATTATATTATCATAAAAAAACAAAAATAGAAAGTATTTTTTCTATTCTTATTACTTAATCACCTTTTTTAGTAAAAAATAGTGACATCCATAAGCACAATAATTTTTAATATAGTTATTCAAATCTTTAATATCATTTATAGAATTCTTATTTTTATTATCACTATCATAATAACCTTTTAGTCTTAATTTATCATAAGCAAAATCGCCAAAAATATAGTCATAAGGCTCAAAATAGTCAGTTAACAAAGTATCAACTAATTCTTTATCAAAATATTTTTCACCTTTAACTATTTCATATTTATTATTAAAAAACTCTATCATACTTTTTCCTCTTTCTTATTATATTCTAACTTATATTAGAGTTTTTTTCTAGTCCTCCTTGATAATAAAGTGGTACTTTTCCTTGAATAAGCTCCGTAACCAGTGGTATATTGGATGATACTTTTATTTCTTTAGATGTATGAGGAAGAGTTACCTGTTCTGTTATTTCTACTATAATAAATAGTTCAACTAAGGCATTATTAAAACCATAGGAATTTACTTTCACCTCTAAATTACTTTTAACACTTCCTACAAAAGAAAACCTAATAGGAATAGACATAGTAGTATTAATAAGTAAAGAATTACCTGTTAGACTTCCTATTGGTATATCACAAACTATTCCATTTTTTAGATAGATATAATTTTTACCCTTAAGTCCATCAGATAATGTAATATTTTTAGTATCTCCTCTTTCTATTTCAAGTAATCTATCAGTAACATTCTTATTTATTTTATTCAAAATAGTATTAACTTCTTTAGAATTGTAATCAATGAATTCTATTTCCTTAGAATCATTCTTAACTATCTTATATAAGTTTTCTTTAGTAAAATCATAGTTTCTAATTACATCATTTAAAATAGAAGTTGCTACTCTTTTAGTTTCAATAGATGCATAACTAGTTATTGATTCTTCTAAATGTTTACCAGCTTTAAAGATAATAATTATTGTTAATATAAATGAGAAGAAAATAGTTACTAATAAAAAAGAAATGGGATTAGATTTCTTTCTTCTCTTTAAATGTAGTCTTCTAGAATTCATTCTAATCTTACTAGGATAACATCTTCTCCTATCCTTTCAATATTCTTCCAAGATATTTCTTCTTCCACCCCTCTATTCATGAAAGATAGCATTTTCTTATTAGGTTCTACTACTAAAGAAACAATAGCACCACTTATTTGATCTATTTTAACATCAATTATATTACCTACATTTCTACCATCCATGGTATTTACTATATCTTTATTCTGTAAATCTGATAATCTCACTATTATCACCTATTTATTTTTATGTAAAAAAAAGAAATACTATTCTATTTTAGTATTCTCTTTAACTGTTTAACAGCATTTTTTTCAAGTCTTGATACTTGAGCCTGACTAATAGCTAAGTCTTCTGCTACTTCCATTTGGGTTTTACCAATAATGAATCTCTCTTCTAGTATTTGTTGACATCTATCAGATAACATAGTAATAGCATCATTAGTAGCTAGACGTTTTTCCATCTCACTCCCAGTTTGTCTTTTATCTTCTATTTGATCATATAAATAGATAGTATCTCCTCCATCACTATAGATTGGTTCAAACATAGAGACTGGATCTTTCAATGACTCTAAGGCATTTACTACATCATAAGTTGTACAATCTAGTTTCTTACTTATCTCTTCACAAGATGGTTCTTTCCCATTAGTTAAAACATATTCTTCTTTATATTTTAAAGCTTTATATGCTAAATCCTTAGTAGAACGACTTACTCTTATACTATTATTATCTCTTAAATAACGTCTAATCTCTCCAATAATCATCGGTACAGCATAGGTTGAAAACTTAACATTCTGCTCCAAATCAAAATTATCAATAGACTTAACAAGTCCAATACATCCAACTTGAAATAAATCATCTAAGTTCTCATTATAATTTTTGAATCTTTTTAAAATACTTAAGACTAACTTTAAATTACCTTCTACCAAATCATTTCTAGCAAAAGGATTAGTTTTAATATTTTTAAAGAGTTCTGTCATCTCTTCACTAGTTAATACTTTTAAATTTCTTGTATCTACTCCACTAATTTCTACTTTATAGTTTGACATTTTATCACCTTTCTATCTTATAATGATAGAAAGATAATTTTTTTATACATATTTTTGGAATTCTCTTGGTAATTTACTCTCAAATGCATATTTTTTCTTATTATTTGGATTAGTTAAGACTATCTTAGAAGCATGTAGTAATAATCTTTTAGCTTTAATATCACTACCATATTTTGTATCTCCTACAATTGGATAACCTAAGTATGACAATACTGCTCTTATCTGATTTTTTCTACCAGTCTTAATATTTACTTTTACTAAGGCATAATTTTTCTTTTCTTTTAATACTGTTATAGAAGTAATCGCTTTCTTACCATTTTTATCATTAGTAACATGTACTTTATAATTATTATCTTCTTTTAAATAACAAGTATAATTAGTATATGACTTTATTCCTTTTGGTACTACTGCTATATATTCTCTATCTTCTATTAAGTTATTCCAATCATTTTGTAATAGTTCTTTTACTCTTTCATCTTTTACAAAGATTACTACTCCTGATGTGTCTTTATCTAGACGGTGTAAAATAAATATTTTATCTTTACTATTTCTTTCTTTAATAAATTGACGCATCATATGATAAGCTGTTTTTTCTTTTTCTTTAGTAGTTGCTATTGTTAATAAATGTGCTGGTTTTTCTATTACTAAAAAGTATTCATCTTCATAAAGTATCTTTAAAGGACACTTCTTATGAGTCTTATAATCTTTTCTAATTTCAATAATATCATTTTTCTTTACTTTGTAGTTATAAGCAGTAATTGATTTACCATTTACAAAAACACTATTATTTTTTAGATATGATTTTAATTTTTTATGACTTTGTTCGTTAAATAATTTTAATATTGTTTCTAACAATAATCCTTCTTCTTCGACTTTTTTATACATAAAATCACCTCTTTTCTTAGAAGATTATAGCAAAAGATGAAATTTATCACAATATTTTTTAAAAAAAGCTTGATTTTTAATCACATCTTTGCTATTCTAAGTATGCAAGTCGGAAATATATTACAAAATTAAAAAAAAGACTTGATTTATGAAACATTTTATTGTAATATTAAATTGTTCTGTTTGAAAGAACGGGCTTGTAGCTCAGTTGGTTAGAGCGCTCGCTTGATAAGCGAGAGGTCACAGGTTCAAGTCCTGTCAGGCCCACCATTAAGATGCCTCAATAGCTCAGTTGGTTAGAGCACTTGACTGTTAATCAAGGGGTCCTAGGTTCAAGTCCTAGTTGAGGCGCCAT
>CAKOYC010000046.1 GCA_934130265.1 uncultured Bacilli bacterium | reverse complement strand
CTAAAGCACCATCTGGATATAAAATAAGTAAAGAATCAACAACCTTTACAATTAGTGATACTAATCGTGATGTAACACTTAAAGTGGAAAATACAGCTTTAACTAAATTAGTAAACATTGTTAAGATTGATAAATCAACAGGACAACCTCTTGCAGGTGCTCATTTAGTAGTAAAAAATGAAAAAGGTGAGACAATAGCAGACTTTGTTAGTACTGAAAATCCTTATGTAATTAAGAATTTAGCTGATGGTAAATATAGCGTATATGAAGTAGAAGCACCTGATGGTTATAAAAAATCAGAAGCAACTTATTATTTCACAATAAGTGATGGTAATACTGTTGCTAGTGTTACAGTTGAGAATGAAAAGGATGTGCCAGAGGAAGTAGTTGAGGTTCCTAATACAGGAAACAATGATACAGTAATTCCTGTTGTTCTTGGTTCAACAGCTCTATTATCCGGTGTTGGTTTTGTATACTATAATGAAAAGAAGAAAAAACAACAATAATATATTATCTTCTAATATAGTTGCATTAATTGGTGCAATAATAATTGTTCTTGGTTTATTTCTAATATTTTATAATTTTATTAATAAAAAACGTTTAGTTGCTTATGACTATATCAATGAGCAACTAAACACTAATGTTGAAGTTAAAAATATTACATCAACAGATGAACCGGAAGAAAAGGAAGAAGAAGATAATACTGATAATGATTTAGAACATTATATAGGTTATTTGGAAATACCAAAAATAGGATTTAATAGGGGCTTTTATAATATTGCTTCTCCTAATAATACAGTGGAAAGTAATATTCAAGTTATTAATGGAAGTAAAATGCCAAATAAGAAAAATGGCAACCTAATTATCGCTGGTCACTCTGGAACTGGTTGGAAAGCTTTCTTTAATGACTTATATCAATTAAATGGTGGAGATCAAGCTATTGTAACTTATAAAAATCGTAAGTATACATATCAAATCGAAAATATTTCTAAACAAGCAAAAACAGGTACTCTTACCATTAAGAGAAATAAAAATAAGACAACATTGACACTAATAACATGTACAAATAACGATAGTACTACTCAGACCATTTATGTGGCTAGTCTAGTTAATGTATCATAAAAATAAAAGGGGGTGTTGGTGATGAGTCCAGTATCGTTAGACAAAAAATTAAAAATTATTTGGAGTGTGATATCTTCATCACCTCTATACCTAATATTCTTTGTGGCTATTGCTGTATTAGTTTTCTTATTTAGTACTACTAATAATGCTAATAAAAAACAAAGTAGAAAAACGTATTTATTAATTTATACAGCTTTCTTTATCTATCTTATTATTCAATATGGAGAAAGTTTCTCTACCTTAGTAGATTATGCTGTTAATCAAGTATTTATTGGTTATTACTTTCCTAATATAGTAATATACATATGTATGCTTTTAATAGCAACTATCATTACTTTGGTAAGTGTCTTTCATAAGAATATATCTAGAATAATTAAAGTATTAAATTCAATTATTTATGGATTATTAGTTTACTTCTTAGTATTAATGTTAAGCATTGTTAATACGTTAAAAGTAGATGTATTTGATTTAAAAGAATTATATAGTAATGATAAAGTTCGTAGTTTATTAGAATTTAGTATGTTTCTATTTGTAACTTGGGTATTAGTCTTGGTAGTTTATCATTTCATTCGTAAATATCAAGAAAAGAAAAGAGAAGATACTAAAGAAGAATTTGTTAACTATAATGTTATTCATAACTTTGATGAAGAAAAAGTATTGTCACCTCGTAAAGAGTATACTTATTTTGAACAACCAAAAGTAGAATCACAAGAAATAAAAGAAGAAAAGAAAGAAGAGCCATTTACTATTGAAGAATATAAATTAATGTTAAAGGTTCTTAAAGAAGAAAAATTAAAAGAACAGCAACAGTCTAGTGCATTAACAGAGTTAAATCGTTTATATCAAAGTATTGGAGAATAGAAAAAATCTATTCTTTTTTTTGCCATTGCTAGCATTAACTGTTAATTTAAGATATAATTAATATGGGAGTGAGGGAAGAGAAGATGGATTTAGAAAATTTAAATAAAGAGCAAAAGAAAGCAGTATTGTATAATGAAGGACCTCTTCTTATTCTAGCAGGAGCAGGTAGTGGTAAGACTAAAGTTTTAACTACTAAGATAGCATACTTAATTAAAGAAAAAAATATATCACCTTATGAAATACTTGCTATAACATTTACTAATAAAGCAGCTAAAGAGATGAAGGAAAGAGTAGAAAATTTAATTGGTGAAGAAGCTCGTTTTATTCAAATATCTACCTTCCATTCTTTTGGTCTTAAACTATTAAGAGAAAACTGTAAAACCTTAGGATATGATTCTAATTTCGTTATAATGGATAGTGATGATTCATTAGTAATAGTTAAAAAAATAATGAAAGATTTAAACTATGACATAAAACAGTTTAGTCCAAAAGCAGTTAAAAATAAAATAAGTAGTTGTAAAAATGAGCTGATGACACCTAATGATTATGAGAAGTATGTAGCAGGTGATTTTGATCAAATAATATTAGATGTTTATAGAAAATATGAAGAAAAATTAAAGAGCAGTAATGCTGTTGATTTTGATGACTTATTACTACTACCTATAAAATTATTTAGAAAACATAAAGATATTTTAGAAATGTATCAAAATAGATATAAGTATATTTTAATAGATGAGTATCAGGATACTAATGAAGCTCAGTATATATTATCGAAAATGATAAGTGCCAAATATAAAAATATTTGTGTAGTAGGAGATGCAGATCAAGCTATATATGGCTTTAGAGGTGCTAACTATAAGAATATTTTAAACTTTGAAAAAGATTATTCTAATGCCTTGAGTATTAAACTAGAACAAAACTATAGATCAACTAAAAATATCTTGGATGCAGCTAACTGTGTTATTAAAAATAATCAGAGTAGAAAAGAAAAAAATCTTTGGTCAACTAAAGGTGATGGTGAGAAGGTTACTTATTATAGAGCTTATGATCAATTAGATGAAGCCCATCAAGTAGCTAGTTTTATAAAAAAGATACAAGATAGTGGTAAAAGTCTTAGTCAAGTAGCTATACTTTATAGAACTAATGCACAGTCACGTGTAATGGAAGAAGAATTATTAAAAGATAGTATTCCTTATCATATAGTAGGAGGTTTAAGTTTTTATTCAAGAAAAGAAATTAAAGACTTATTAGCATACCTAAAACTAATCTATAATGAAAAAGATGATGTTAGTTTCTTAAGAGTTATTAATACCCCTAAAAGGGGAATAGGACTAAAGACTATTCAATCTTTACAGACAAAGGCTGACATAAATAACTCTAGTTTATTTGATGCAATTGATGGTGGTAAAGAACAACCGTTTAAAGATTTAATCTTATCACTAAAGAAAGTATCAGAAACGGTAAGTCTTACAGAGTTAATTGATAAAGTATTGGATGCTAGTGGAATTAGAAAAGAACTAGAAGCTGAAAAAAGTATAGAAGCTGAAGTTAGACTTGAAAACTTAAAAGAATTTAAATCAATTACCAAGGCTTTTGAAGAAAGATTAGGTCTAGTATCATTAGAAGACTTTCTATATGAGATAAGCTTAGTAAATGATAAAGATGAATATAGTGAAGCAAGGGATAAAGTAAGTTTAATGACAGTTCATTCTGTTAAAGGACTTGAGTTTGATATCGTATTTGTTATTGGACTTGAAGAAGGAATATTTCCTCATATGAATAGTTTATATAGTAGTTATGATGTTGAGGAAGAAAGAAGACTTTGTTATGTAGCTATAACAAGAGCAAGAGAAAAATTATATCTATTTAATGCAAGGCGAAGAGTATTGTTTGGTAATGAACAAATTAATCCACCAAGTAGATTTCTAGGAGAAATAGATAAAGATTTATTAGAAACTAATACTGTGGCAAGGAAAGAACCAGAAAAGAAGATAGATGTAAATAGTGTCTTAAGAGATGAAGAGGTTGATTATCAAATAGGCGACTATGTTGTGCATGATCACTTTGGTAGAGGTAAGGTAGTAGATGTTACTAATTCATTAGTTACAGTTGCTTTCCCAATACCATTCGGGGTTAAAAAACTATTAAAGAATCATAAAAGTTTAGCAAAAATTTAGGAGGGTTCAAAAAATGGAAAATAGAATAAGACAAGGATATCAATTAGAGGTAAGTAAAAATTTAGTTCATCGTTTAGAAGGAAAATTAGTAAGTAATTGTGGAAATAGTGAAATTGAACTAAGTAAGAACGAATTATCGGCATTTAATAGATTTATTGTAGTTAAAGGAAATATATTAAATGATAAGAAATTAATAGTAAGCTATTCATTAGATGATGATTTGTTTACAGCTAAAATAAGAAAAAATGGTAATAAGAAAATTGAATATACAACTGCTTTAGTACAAGGAGATTCATTAGTTAATACATTTACTAATTTAAATGACTATTTAGCTTGGTATGGAAAAGACGTAGAACAATCTATTGATAAAATTATGACTAATTTAGATAAAGAATATAATTTAGTACTATTAAATAATGCTTGTAGTTTTATAAAAACAGATAGTGACTACCAAAATCTATTAATAAGTAAAGCAGGAGAAAAAACAGCCAGTATTTTTACTATGTTTCCTAACATTATGAAAAAATTATCAGATAATGATACCATGATAATGGCTATTATGAAAGAAAATGATAAATATATTATTAAAGAAAAAGACTTTTTAACTGGAGAAGAGGAGAAAAGTAGAGGGTATACTGATTTATTAGAAGGCTTAGTTATAACTGATAAAAATTTAGAAAGAGAAAAGAAGGGAAGAAAGATTTTATGCAAAAAACATTATTAGTAATGGCTGCAGGAATGGGTAGCCGATTCGGAGGACTTAAACAAATAGAACCAATGGGACCTAATGGAGAGTTTTTAATAGACTATTCAGTTTATGATGCAAAGTTAGCAGGATTTACTAAAATTGTCTTTATTATTAAAGAAGAAAATTATGACATATTTAAAGAAACAATAGGAAAAAGAGTAGAACCTTATATTGAAACAGAATATGTTTTTCAAGATGATTCTAACTTAAAAGAAAATTATTCTAGTTTAAAAACAAGAGTAAAACCACTAGGAACAGGGCATGCTATATTATGTGCAAAAGATAAAGTAAAAACACCATTTGCTATTATTAATGCAGATGACTTTTATGGAAGAAATGCTTATATGGTAGCTAGTAAATACTTAGATAAAATTGATGATAAACATTATGCTGTAGTAGGTTATAAAGTTGGTAAAACACTTAGTCCTAATGGGGCAGCTAAAAGAGGAATTTGTAGGGAAGAAAATGGTAAATTAAAAGATTTAATTGAGAGTAGTGTAGAGAAAGTTGATGACAAAATAATGGCAAAACCATTAGATGGTGACACTGAGTTTATAGTGGAAGATGATTCACTAGTATCAATGAATTTATTATTATTTACTCCAAAGGTTTTTGATTATTTAGAAGAGAAATTAATCAAGTTTTTAGAGACTAATAAGAATGATTTATCTAAATGTGAATTTTTAATACCGGATGTAGTAAAAGATGCTATAAAAGAAGATAGGGTAGAAGTTGATTTATTAAGTACAAATGCTATCTGGCATGGAGTTACTTATAAAGAAGATAAAGAAGAGGTAGTTAAGGCAATAGACGAATTAATAAAAGAAAAAGTTTATCCAAATAAACTATGGTAGAGGTGAAAAACTATGATACAAGAATCAATAGAGAGAATGAATGAATTAATAGATATCTTAAATGATGCTAATTATAACTATTATGTGAAAGATAATCCAACTATTACAGATCAGGAGTTTGATAAGTATCTAAGAGAATTAGAAACTATTGAGAAAAATCATCCAGATTGGAAAAGAAATGATTCACCTACTTTACATGTTGGTGGAGAAGTAATAGATTCATTTAAAAAGATAGAACATACTATTCCTATGCTTTCTTTAGGTGATGTATTTAGTGAAGAAGAGATACTTGCTTTTCTAGAACGGATAGAATCTAATGGATTTCATCCGGAGTATGTTTGCGAATTAAAGATAGATGGTTTATCAGTTTCTCTTCATTATGAAGATGGTATTCTTGTATCAGCATCTACTAGAGGTAATGGAGTAGTAGGAGAAGATATTACTCATAATGTTAAGACTATTAAAAGTATTCCTCTTAAGTTGAAAGATGCTGTAACTATTGAAGTGCGTGGCGAAATATTTATGGGAAAAGAAACTTTAAAAAGATTAAATGAAGAAAGAAAAGAAAAGAATCTTCCTTTATTACAGAATACTAGAAATGCAGCCGCTGGTTCTATTAGACAATTAGATTCTAAAGTAGCTGCTAAACGTAATTTAGATGCTTTTTTGTATCATTTACCAAATCCTTTAGACTATGGAATTAAGACTCATCATGAGGCTTTAGAATATTTTAATAAGCTAGGATTTAAAACTAATCCTAATAATAAAGTAGTTAAAAATATAGATGAAGTAATGGACTATATTCATGAAAAAGCAGCTATTAGAGATAGTCTTCCTTATGATATTGATGGTATTGTTATAAAAGTTGATTCTATTGAGATTCAACAAAAACTAGGTTATACTGCTAAGACACCTCGTTGGGCTATTGCATATAAGTTTCCTGCAACTGAAGTTTTAACTAAGTTAGAAGATATTATCTTTACAGTAGGAAGAACTGGTCAAATAACTCCTAATGCTATTTTGGAACCAGTTATTGTAATGGGTAGTACTATTAGAAGAGCTACACTTCATAATGATATGTATGTTAAAGAAAAAGATTTAAAAATAGGAGATATAGTATCTATTAGAAAAGCAGGAGATGTAATTCCAGAAGTAGTAGAAGCTAAAAAAGAAAGAAGAACAGGATCTGAAAAAGACTTTGTAATGATTAGTGAATGTCCTATCTGTGGCACTAGGTTAGTAAAAAAAGAGGAACAAGTTGATTACTACTGTCCTAATAAACTATGTCCAGCAAGACATGTTGAGAGTTTTATTCACTTTGTTTCAAAAGGAGCAATGAATATTCAAGGACTAGGTGACCAGATAATGGAAGACCTTTATAATTTTAATTTTATAAGAGATATTAGTGATATATATTTATTAAAGAATCATAAAGATGACTTAGTAAACTTAGAAGGATATGGAGAAAAATCTATTAGTAAACTACTTGAGTCAATAGAAGAAAGTAAGAAAAACTCCTTAGAAAGATTACTATTTGGGTTAGGTATTCCACATGTAGGAAAAGAAAAAGCTAAGATATTAGCAGAGAAGTTTGAAACTATAGATGGGTTATCTAAGGCAACTCTAGATGAATTAACAGATATTGATGATATTGGTTCCATTATTGCTAGTTGTGTGGTAGAATATTTTAGCGACTCTACTAATTTAGAATTAATTAATAAATTAAAAGAGTTAGGACTTAATATGAAATATCTTGGTAAGAAGAAAGTGTTAGATGAAAACTTTGCTGGTAAAAGATTTGTTTTAACAGGAACATTAAAGGAATTAACTAGAGATGTAGCAAAAGATAGTATTGTAACAAGAGGTGGAAAGTGTATAGAAAGTGTTTCATCTAAAACTGATGTAGTAATAGTAGGAGAGAATCCAGGTAGTAAATATGATAAAGCTAAATTACTTGGTATTCCTATTTGGAG
>CAKOYC010000045.1 GCA_934130265.1 uncultured Bacilli bacterium | reverse complement strand
GTCTTAAGTCTATTAAAGACCGTCTAGGAGTTAATGCTAAACCAATTGAATGGCCTATTGGAGCAGAAGATGATTTTAGAGGAGTTATCGATTTAGTTACCAAAAAAGCAATTGAATTTGATGGTAAACCAGAAGAAAATGCTAAGGAAATTGAAATTCCAGCAGATTTAAAAGATTTAGTAGAAGAAAAGCATGCTGAACTTATTGATGCAGTAGCTGAATTTGATGATGAAATGATGGAAACTTACCTTGAAGGTGGAGAAGTTACTATTGAAATGATTAAAAGAGCTATTCGTAAAGGTTGCCTTGCTACTAAGTTCTTCCCAGTTATGTGTGGAGATGCTTTAGGAAATAAAGGTATTAAACCATTAATGGATGCTGTTATTGATTATTTACCAAGTCCATTAGATATTGCTTCAATTAAGGGACACAATCTAAAAGGGGAAGAAGAAACTCGTCATCCTAGTGATACTGAACCATTTAGTGCATTAGCATTTAAGGTTATGACAGATCCATTTGTTGGACGTTTAACATTCTTCCGTGTTTATTCAGGACATCTATCAAGTGGTAGTTATGTTTTAAACTCTACAAAAGATAGTAAAGAAAGAATTGGTCGTATTTTACAAATGCATGCTAATACTCGTAAAGAAATTACTGATGTATATACTGGTGATATTGCTGCTGCTGTAGGACTTAAGAATACAACAACTGGTGATACACTATGTGATGAAAAGAAACCAATCATTCTTGAAAAATTATCAGTTCCTGAACCAGTTATTCAATTAGCTGTTGAACCTAAGAGTAAAGCTGATCAAGATAAAATGGCTTTAGCTTTACAAAAATTAGCTGAAGAAGATCCAACATTTAAAGTTCATACAGATCATGAAACAGGACAAACTGTTATCGCTGGTATGGGTGAATTACACTTAGATGTATTAGTTGATCGTATGAAACGTGAATTCCACGTTGAAGCTAATGTTGGTGCTCCACAAGTTGCTTATCGTGAAACAATTAAGCAAGCTGCTGATTGTGAAGGTAAATATATTAAACAATCTGGTGGACGTGGACAATACGGACATGTTTGGGTTAAGTTTGAGCCTAATCCAGATAAAGGATATGAATTTGTTGACCAAATTGTTGGTGGAGTTGTTCCTCGTGAATATATTCCAGTAGTAGATAAAGGTTTACAAGAAGCTATGCAAACTGGTATTTTAGCAGGATATCCTATGATTGATGTTAAAGCTACATTATTTGATGGTTCATACCATGATGTAGACTCTAACGAAATGGCTTTCAAAATAGCTGCATCTATGGCTTTAAAAGAAGCTAAGAATAAATGTAATGCTGTTTTATTAGAGCCAATTATGAAAGTTGATGTAACTACACCAGATGAATATTTTGGTAATGTTATGGGAGACTTAACAAGTCGTCGTGGTAGACCACTTGGACAAGAGAGTACTGGAAATGCAGTAAAATTATCTGCTATGGTACCACTTTCTGAAATGTTTGGTTATGCTACTAACTTACGTAGTAATACTCAAGGTAGAGGAAACTTTGTTATGACATTTGATCATTATGAAGAAGTTCCAAGAAACATTGCAGAAGAAATCATTAAAAAGAGTGGAAATTAATTTAAACTCTTAAAAAATAGTTCTAAACAGTTGCAAAATTGCTAATTGTTAGATAAAATAAATATTGAACATGAAAAAGGAGGAAATTTAATTATGGCAAAACAAAAATTTGATCGTTCAAAACCACATGTTAACATTGGTACAATTGGACACGTAGATCATGGTAAAACTACTTTAACTGCAGCTATTACTAAATGTTTACATGATAAGAACCCTGATTGGGCTGATTTCACTGATTATGCAAACATTGATAAAGCTCCAGAAGAAAGAGAACGTGGTATTACAATTAATACTGCACACGTTGAATATCAAACAGAAAATCGTCACTATGCACACGTTGACTGCCCAGGACATGCTGATTATGTTAAAAACATGATTACTGGTGCTGCTCAAATGGATGGAGCAATCTTAGTTATTGCTGCTACTGATGGTGCTATGGCTCAAACTCGTGAACATATCTTATTATCACGTCAAGTTGGAGTACCTCGTATGGTTGTATTCTTAAACAAATGTGATATGGTTGATGATCCAGAGTTAATCGACTTAGTAGAAATGGAAGTTCGTGACTTATTAAATGAATATGGTTACGAAGGAGATGAAACTCCAATCATTAAGGGTTCTGCTCTTAAAGCTCTTGAAGGAGAACAGAAGTATGTTGATGCTATCTATGAATTAATGGATGCTGTTGATACTTGGATTCCTACTCCAGAACGTGATAACGACAAACCATTCTTAATGAGTATTGAAGATGTATTCACAATCACTGGTCGTGGTACAGTTGTTACTGGACGTGTTGAACGTGGACAATTAAAACTTAATGATGAAGTTGAAATCGTTGGTATTAAACCAACTCAAAAGACTGTTGTTACAGGAATTGAAATGTTCCGTAAGCAATTAGACTTCGCTGAAGCAGGAGATAATGCTGGTGTATTATTACGTGGTATTTCTCGTGAACAAGTAGAACGTGGACAAGTTCTTGCTAAACCAGGAAGTGTTCATCCACATCACCAATTCAAAGCTGAAGTATATGTACTAAGCAAAGAAGAAGGTGGACGTCATACACCATTCTTCTCAAATTATCGTCCTCAATTCTATTTCAGAACTACAGACGTAACTGGTGTTATTACATTACCTGAAGGTGTTGAAATGGTTATGCCAGGAGACAATGTTTCAATGGATGTTGAGTTAATTCACCCAATCGCTATTGAAAAAGGTACTAAGTTCTCTATCCGTGAAGGTGGACGTACTGTTGGTGCTGGTGTTGTTTCTGAAATCGAAGGATAATAACATTATAAATAAAACTGTAAGATCAAATTACGATTTTACAGTTTTTTTTGTTTCTTAAATGTGATATATTTAATATACTAAGGATGTGTTAAGATGAAACATAAAAAAGAAATAATATTAGTATTAATTGGTGTTATATTAATTTTAGTAGGAGCTTATTTGACCTCAAGAATATCTGTTAAAGAGAAAACAGAAAAGAAAGTGGAAAAAGAAGAATTAAAAGTTAATGGAGAAGTTATTAATTTAAAGTTATACAGAGTAGATAAAGCTTTCTTTTTAAAGATACCTGATAGTTTTGTAGCAGTTACTGGTGATGCTTTAAATCAAAAATATGGTACTAGTGAAAGGCCAGAACTAGTATTTGAAAGTAAAGATGATTTAACGCATGTATCAGTTACTAGAGGTAAAGAAGCAATGACTGACGATATGCTTAATAATTATGTCAGTTCTATTAAAGAAGGATTAACAGGATTTACTGATGTAAAAATGGAAAATTATCAAAAGCATGATAAGAATTTTATAAAATTAACTGCTACTAGTACTGATGAAACGGCTAAGTATTATGATATACGTTATTTTACTTTAGAAGATAAGTTAGTAACAGTAGAATTTTATACTACTATTAATCAAAAAAGTGAATGGGAGAAAGTAAGTAAAAAGATTCTTGATAGTATATGTTTTAATGAGGAAGATAGTAAAGATATAACTAATTAATAAAAAAGAGAACCAATATTAGATTTTTATTGGTTCTTTTAATAACAATTAATTTGTTTTTTTCTTATCTTTGTTTAAATTTCTATATAGATTATATGGTAATTGATTTATAACAAAATCAAACTCTCCTACATATTCACTAATGACTGGATTAAAACCTAGCTTCATTTCATTAAGACCAGAGTATTCAGTTATATGCTCAAAATCTCCACTTACAGCATTAAAATTTATATACTTTAAGTTCATATTTTTGTATTTAGAAATCAATTCCCATTTCATAAGATAACTTGGATTTAATGATTTAAATTTAGAGTTTAGGCCTTCAATTATTAGAAAAGCGGCATGGTCATACCTTAAAATGAATGATGAAGAGATTAAAATACCATTTGGATTGTCTTTTAAAAGATTAGTAGCCCATACTAAGTTTTTCTTGTAAGTATTTATTAATTTATCAGATTCTATTTTTTCATTAATTAGTTTTTTTCTAGTATTGGCATTTTTTGCTTGTTGAATTTTATAAGCTAGATTATCATTTATTTCCATTTCCTTTTCATATAGCTTTTTACTGTTAATAACAAAAGTTTCGGTATTTAACTTAGCAAAGTATAAATCAACATTACCTTCAAATTGTTTATAAAACTCTTGATAATATTCTATTGGTCTTGCGTATTTTTTCTTAACAAATTCATAAAATAAAGGAATGTTTTGTTCACTACCTTTAATAATTTCTACACCACTTCTAATCGCTTTTTTAATCTTGTAACGAACTCTTTTTTCAAAACTATTATAGATAGTATTAATATCTTTATCAAGTGAGATAACTGCTTCAAATCTTGGCTTTTCTGTTTCAAAGAAGAGTGTGGGACCATGGTATTCCCAGTGACTGGCTTTTAAATTTTCTACAATTATGTTAGATTCAGGATTAATATTTAAAATTTTACCAGTTGCATTATGAATAGAAACTGGAATTACTGGGTCAATTTTAAGCAACATAAAACCTTGTTTTGATAATAGTTTTTTTAATCTTTCTGTAAACTCTTTTAAGATAGCACCATTACTGTAGTCAAATAATAATCCTCTAGGAGCATATGCTATTTTATAATTCATGAATACCTCTTTATATAGTAATAAAGAAGCTCCAATAATATTTTCATTGTCATCAATAATACCAAGATAGTGAGTATCGTAGCCAAATTTTTTCATAATTTTACCATAGGCACTAGATTGATAATAACTACGATACTTATGATTTTCAGCATACTTATTGAATTGATGTTCTTCTAGAGTGATTATTTTCATGGAACTCCTCCTTTAATCTCTTATATTATAACAGTGATTTCTATAATTTTCAATGAAAGGGGTTTAAACATTTGTAAAATTTAGTATAATGTTAGTGGAGGGAGTATATATGTTTGAAAATAAAAAGATACTAGTTCTTGGTATGGCAAGAAGTGGTTATGAAGCAGCTAAATATTTAATTAAACACGGAAATACTGTCATTTTAAATGATGGTGGTAGTGAAGAAAAACAAAAAAAAGAACAAGTAAAAGAATTAAAAGAGTTAGGAGTAACTTTAATATTTGGAAGTCATCCTGATGATTTACTAGATGATTCTTTTGATTATTTGATTAAAAATCCTGGTATACCTATTGATCATAAATATGTTTTAAAAGCTAGAGAATTAAATATAGAAGTTATTAATGAAGCAGAAATGGCTTATAGATTATTACCAGAATCTGTAACTTTAATAGGAATAACTGGTACTAATGGTAAAACAACTACTACAACATTAACTTATGAAATGATTAAAGAAAGTGGAAAGAGAGTTCATTTAGCAGGAAATATTGGTTATCCTTTAACTAGTTTTTTAGATAAGTTAGAAGATAATGATATTATTGTGATGGAAGTATCTTGTCAACAACTAGAAAATATGAGTGAATTTAAGCCACATATTGCTTTGATGACTAATTTAAGTGTTGCTCATGTTGACTTTCTAAAAAGTTATGAAAATTATAAAAGAGTGAAACTAAAATTATTTAAAAACCAAACAGCAAATGATATAGCAATTTTGAATATCGAAAATGATGAAGTGATTGATGGTACTAAAGATATTAAAGCAACTACTAAATACTTTTCTAGTAAAAGAGAGATAAATGGTGCTTATTATAAAGACAATGCTTTATGGTATTATGGTGAAAAGATATTAGATAGAGATAAATTTTTGTTAGCTGGTAATCATAATGTTGAAAATGCTTTAGGAGCTATGATGATTGCTAAGGAAGTAGGAGTAGATAATGAATCTATTGTTAAAGTTTTAACTACTTTTAAAGGTGTTGCTCATCGTTTAGAATTTGTTGATGAAATAGATGGTGTTAAGTACTATAACGATACAGAAGCTACTAATACTAAGTGTACACAAATTGCTTTAAATTCATTTAACTGTGATATAGTTCTTATTTTAGGTGGATTAGAACGTGGACAAGACTTTCATGATTTAGATAAATATATGGGAAATGTTAAAGAAATAGTTGGTATCGGACAATGTAGAAATAGAGTTAAAGAATATGGAAATCAGTTAAATATCAATACTCAAATCTTTGAAACTTTAGATGAAGCTATGGATTATATCAATGAAATTAAACAAAGTGGAGAAGTAGTTTTATTAAGTCCTGCTTCTGCATCTTGGGATCAATATAAGCAATGTGAAGATAGAGGAGACGAATTTAAAGAAAAAATTAGAAAAATGAGAGAAAACGCTTAATATTTTCTAAAAATATGTTATCATTTTAAGTGGGATTATTAATTCCTGCAGTATAATATTAAAGAAAGGAAGACTAGATTTATGAAGATTAAAAATATTATAGGTAGAGAGATTTTAGATTCAAGAGGTAATCCAACAGTTGAGGTTGATGTTTATCTTGAAAATGGTGTTATGGGTAGAGCTGCTGTTCCATCTGGAGCTTCAACTGGTGAAAGAGAAGCCTTAGAAATGAGAGATGGAGATAAAACAAGATTTTGTGGAAAAGGTGTTTTAAATGCTGTTAATAATGTAAATACTGTTTTACATGATAATATAATTGGTATGGAAGTTGAAGATCAAAAAGCAATAGATGAAGCTATGTTAAAACTAGATGGTACTAAAACTAAGAGTAATTTAGGTGCTAATGCTATACTAGGTGTTTCCATGGCATGTTTAAAAGCTGCCGCTAATAATAGTGGAAAACCTTTATATGCTTATGTTGGTGAAGGAAGAACTTTACCAGTACCAATGATGAATATTATTAATGGTGGAGCTCATGCTGATAACTCACTTGATTTTCAAGAGTATATGATTATTCCCCAAAGAGATACAATTCACGAAAGAGTAAGAGTTGGGGCTGAAGTATTTCATTCTTTGAAAAATGTGTTAAAAGAAAAAGGTTATGCTACATCAGTTGGTGATGAAGGTGGATTTGCTCCTAACTTAAAAAGTAATAAAGAAGGTTTTGAATTAATTACAGAAGCAGTTGAAAGAGCTGGTTATAAACCATATGATGATGTTTGTTATGCTATTGATGTAGCTGCTAGCGAGTTTTATCGTGATGGAAAATATCATTTAGATGGTGAAGGAAAAACATTAACTACTGATGAGTTAATTGATTATTATAAAGATTTAGTAAATACTTATCCAATTATTTCAATTGAAGATGCAGTTGATGAAAATGATTGGGAAGGATTTAGCAAAGTAACTGAGGAATTAGGTGATAAGATTCAATTAGTTGGAGATGATTTATTTGTTACTAATAAAGAATGTCTTCAAAAAGGAATTGATAATAAAGCTGGTAATGCTATTCTTTTAAAGGTTAATCAAATCGGTACTATTACTGAAACTTTAGAAACTATCGAGCTTGCTAAAAGTCATGGTTATAAGACTATTATTTCCCATAGAAGTGGTGAAACTGAAGACACTACTATTGCTGACTTAGCAGTTGGTTTAGATTTAGGACAAATTAAGACTGGTTCTATGTCAAGAACAGATAGAATTTGTAAATATAATCAATTAATGAGAATTGAAGAAGAATTAAATAGATAATTTTTTCTTGACAAATAGTAATATATTTTATAGAATAGAGAAAATTCAAAAAAATTTAAATCTATGGGGAGACCATAATTATATAAGCTCTTATGCACAGTGAGTTAAGGATAATGAGAACTTAATGATAATCTTATATAATTCCTATCTCTTCGGAGAAACATTGTTTCCGGTGTTACTTACATCGTTATAAAATTAAGAAAAATTAAGGATGGTACCGTGCTTTATGCACTCCTTTGGTA
>CAKOYC010000044.1 GCA_934130265.1 uncultured Bacilli bacterium | reverse complement strand
CCTCAATAGCTCAGTTGGTTAGAGCACTTGACTGTTAATCAAGGGGTCCTAGGTTCAAGTCCTAGTTGAGGCGCCATTTTTTTTGGCCAGTTGGTGAAGTGGCTTAACACACTGCCCTTTCACGGCAGCATTCACGGATTCGAATTCCGTACTGGTCACCATAATGATTACAAAGCCTTATTTTCAAGGTTTTTTATTTTAAATTTCATTTAGCAAGTGCTTGCTAAAAGTATGGTTTTATGCTACTATGTATATAGATGAAGGAAACTTCATATAATAAAAAAGGAAATACTTAATATCCAATGTTTGAGTACTTACCTTAAATGTGGTTTGCACACAATCTATTAGATTGAGTGCTTTTTTATTTTATGACTACTTATAAAGTAGGCCAATTAGTAACATTATAATTACTACTAATAATGATATTAATAAATCTTTTTTAGGCATAAATATCAAGCCTCCTTCCTTTAAAAGAAGAAAGGCAAGCACTCTAACTATTAAGTATTTCAAGTGCTATTATACTATTTATAATCATGCTAAACAATAAAAGAGAAAAGTTTTAATATTTTCCGTATTATTGTAAAAAGGAAATTAAATAAAAAAACAACTTATCTTTTAATTTAATTAGTTCAATTTCACTTTTTCTTTGTAAAAGTGTTGACATCACTTTTATTTTACGGTAATATTATAACTACGGAAGCAATTTGGAGACATACTCAAGAGGCTGAAGAGGCTCCCCTGCTAAGGGAGTAGGATGGGTAACTGTCGCGAGGGTTCAAATCCCTCTGTCTCCGCCATTTAGAATTTATCCCCTTTATAGGGGTTATTTTTTTATAAATCTCAATTCTGATTTTCTTTATAAAAAATTATAAATTTAGCTAAAAGCAATACTTTTCTACAAAAATTTGTTAAAATAATTATAAAATGTGGAGGTTTAAAAAATGAAAGAAATATTGACACCAGTACAAACAAGAAACATTATGGAAATGATGGAAAATGTAAAAAAGAATTATATTCCATTAATAGATGATGAAGAAAAAAGAAAAAAAGTTGAAAATAAATATTTAGTTTTCGAATCAAATTTCACTAGTTTTGTGGCAAATTTAAAACTAGATATGTACAATAAAAAAAATCATAACAATGCATTATTAACTCCCAAAATTGACCCATACATTGTAGGTGGTGCGGCAAGTTCAATTGCAGGAATTTCAGGTGGTGCATATGCAGCTACATCTACTAGTATTAATAATAAAAATATTGACAATCAAAGAAGTTATTGGAAAATGCAATCTATCAGTTCTACTGCTATGCTTAATTCAGAAAAAGAAAATTTGATAAAAGTTGCAGAAGAATTAAATAATTTATTAGATGAAATACCTGCAGTATGTGAAAAAAGAAACGAGATAAAAGAAAAAGATTATCAAAAAGCTATAGCCGAATATAAAACATTTAGTCTTAAAAAAGTTAAAAATAGTGAAGCTTTATTTACTGGATTGTCTAATTACAAAGATGCATGTGACTATGCATCCGAGGCATCTGCAAAAAAAGAATTGCTTGACATTTTATATCATGAAGGAGTAAGTCTAGCAATAGCATTAATACTATCTTTTATATTTAGTTTAGACAATTCCAATTTAACACATATACTTATATTGGTATGTTTTATCATAATTGATATTAATTTAAGACTACTAATTAGATCATAATAAACTAATTAAATTTCATTTATAAAATAAAGGAGAATGATATAGAAGTTTACATATCATTCCCTTTTTTTATATCATATTTTTACTACTTAATTTCATCATAAGTTTATCTATAAGCATTTCAAAGAAAGTATATAATCTATGTGATAAATACATTAAGATAAATGCTAGGAAAATCATAAAGACATTAAAATGTGTTATAGAAAATAAAGTAGTTAAGTTAAAGATAGCATATATAAACAGATAGAACATTGTACTAAATAGAATTAGTCTTATTCTATTAAATGGTCTACATATCTTAAATAAAAGAATAAATGAAGTATAACCAGTCAAAGTTAAACATAAGGTTGATATTTTAGCATAGCTAAGACTAAACATCTGCCCTGCTAAACAAATTAGTAAAATATTTAAAATAATTGTAAATGCCGGTGGTGCTGATTTTTTTAAGACATTCACTAAGAACTTTCCCTTTACTCTTTCTTTATTAGGTTCAAGCGCCAAGACAAACGATGGTATTCCAATAGTTACTACACTAGCAAGTGTTAACTGAATAGGAATAAAAGGATAAGACATTTCAATGAAAAGAAATAAGAAGGCAAGTATTCCTGCATAAATAGTTTTAACTAAGAAAAGAGAAGCTGATCTTTCAAGATTATTTATACTTCTTCTCCCCTCTGCTACTACACTAGGCATAGAAGCAAAATTAGAATCTAGTAAGACTAATTGGGATACACTTCTTGCGGCATCACTTCCTGAAGCCATGGCAATAGAACAATCTGCTTCTTTTAGTGCTAAACAATCATTAACACCATCTCCCGTCATGGCTACATTGTGACCAGCTTCTTTTAAAGCCCTAATAAGTAAATGTTTTTCTTCTGGTTTAACCCTTCCAAATACATCATACTCTAAAGCTGCTTTTTTTATTTCTTCTTCACTATTTAAAGTAGATAAATCTATCACTCTAAGCTTTTCAGTAAGTCCTGCTCTTTTAGCAATAGATGAAACAGTAATAGGATTATCTCCAGATATAATTTTAATAGCAACACCTTGTTCTTTAAAGTACTCTAATGTTTTCTTAGCTTCTTTTCTAACTTTATCTTGTAATAATATAAATCCTAAAGCTTTTCTTTCTTCATTCTTTTTACCATAATTACTAACCTTGACTAGAACTAAAACACGATACTTTTTAATATAATCATCTAACATCTTTTGATAACTTTTACCGTGATCTTTTAAGACAAATTCTACTGCCCCAATCAAATAGGTATCAGTAGCAAACTTTACACCAGAATATTTCTTTTCGGATGAAAAAGGAATAACTTCTTCTACTTTCCACTTTGGTTTACGATAATAAGCATCTCTTATAGCAATAGCAGTAGCATTTTTATCTTTTGTAGCTGCCATCATACTACCTAAAATATCTCCTAGTGAAGCTTTAGTTTCCCCATCTAGTGGAATAACATCAACTACTTCCATCTTACCTTCCGTGATAGTACCTGTCTTATCAAGACAAATCACATCAACTCTAGCAAGAGATTCAATACAATATAAATCTTGTACTAAAACTTTTTCTTTAGAAAGACGAATAACAGAAACAGCAAAAACAGTTGACGTTAATAATACTAATCCTTCTGGTATCATTCCAATAATAGCTGCTACTGTGTTAACAACAGCATTTTGTAAAGTATTCCCAGATAAATATAGTTGTCTTGCAAAAAGCAAGATGCCAAGAGGAACTATAATAACTGAAATAGTCTTAACTATTTTATTAAGAGAACGCATAATTTCAGATGATATTGGTTTTATATATTTAGTATCACTTGATATTTTAGCAGTATAGTTATCATAACCAATATGTTCTACCTTAGCTTTAGCATTACCACTTACAATAAAACTACCTGATAATAGCATATCGCCTTCTTTCTTTATTAAGGTATCACTTTCTCCCGTTATAAATGACTCATCAACTTCCACTACTCCATCTATTATAATAGCATCCGTAATTACTTGATTACCTAATTCAAGTATAATAATATCATCTAAAACAACTTCATCTAGATTAACATCATATTCTTTACTATCTCTTAATACTTTAACTTTTGATGCTGATACTACTGATAATTTATCAATAACACTTTTAGAATGTAATTCTTGAAAAGTACTAATAACAGTATTTAAAACGATAATAAGTAGAAAACCAAGGTTCTTATAGCTACCTACTAAAATAATTGCTACTGCTAAAATAGCATTGATTATATTAAATAATGTAACAGTATTTTCTAAGATGATTTCTTTAGCACTTTTTGTTTTTACATTTGTATTAAAGTTAACTAAATTATCTTTAATTCTTTCATTTACTTGCTCTTTACTAAGACCAATATTCTTATCAGGATTATATCTTTTACTCATCTAATCACGTCCTTTCTTACCAATTATAACATAATAATAGAAGAATTTAGTAAAATATGTTATAGTATGTCTAAGAGGTGGATATATGAAAAAATTTTTAGCTATTTTACTTACAATAATAGCAACTGCAACTACTATTGTTTTAGTAGGACTATTTACAATTCCTTACGTTGGAAGTGAAATTATTAAGATTGCTGCTAATCAAGCACTTGATGATTCTGTTGTAAATAGTAATGACTTATATCAAGAAGCAGAAGACTTAGGTATTAGTCAAGATAAGATTGATAAGGCTTTATCTAATGATGAAATGAAAGAGTATGTTAATACTATTTTAAAAGAGGTAATTGATAAGAAGACTAGTAATAAGAGTGAAGTTGATGAAGAACTTATCAAAGAAAAAACTAAAGAATTTTTAGAGAAAGTTAATAAGAATTATGATATTAATCTATCAGATGAAAAGCTAAAAGAAATTAGTGATAATGCTAGTGAAGAAGTAATTGAATCATCTAATGAAATGATTGAAGATAAAGATAATCAAATATCTGGATTCTTAGATGTCATGACTTTTTGTAATAATTCTAAAGTAAGAGGTTTAACTATTATTTTACTAATCATAGAATTAGTATCTATCGCTCTTCTTACTCTTAAAAAGTTAAGTTTCTTCTTATATTATACTTTTATAGCTTTATTTACTGCTACTCTTACTGCCTTTTTAACTTTCTTTATAAACTTTGCAATTAGTGGTGAAAAAGAGTTAGAAGCAGTTGTAAAGCTTATAAGTAAAGGTTATAAATTAGCTTTAGGTTTTTTAATCTTAGGAATAGTATTTATAATCATTCATAATATTATTAAGCATTATACCAATAAAGAGGTTGTTCCTTTCTAGAACGCCTCTTTTAGTTTAGACTTATACTTTTATTTATTTTTTCAAAAACACTGGCTAAATCATCATGTATTACTATATCTGCTAAATAATCATAAGGTGTTTCATCTTTATTAATAAGGACTAAATGTTTCCCTCTAAAGTATGTTACTAAAGAAGAAGCAGGATACACCTGAAGTGAGGTTCCACCTACTATTAATAAGTCTGCTTCACTTACTTCTTTAATAGCTTCAGTTAATACTTTATTATCAAGTGCTTCTTCATATAAGACAACATCAGGTTTAATAATACCACCACAACTACACTTTGGAATACCATTAGATTTAAAAACATAGTCACCACTATAAAACTTATGACAATTAAGGCAATAGTTTCTTAAGATAGAGCCATGTAATTCTAAAACATTTCTACTACCAGCCATCTTATCAAAGCCATCAATATTTTGAGTTATTATAGAGCTTAATAAGTTTTTATCTTCCATTAGTTTTAAAGTCTTATGAATAATATTAGGTTTATAATTAAGACTATTTAGCTTTTCTTTATAGAACTCATAGAATAAATCAGTATGTTTCGTAAAGAAAGTATGAGATAAAATCTCTTCTGGTGGATACTTTCTTTTTTCTTTATATAGTCCATTACTACCTCTAAAGTCTTGTAAACCACTAGCAGTAGATACACCGGCTCCACCAAAAAATACTGTTTTTTTAGACATATTTATATAACTAATTAATTTATCTATCTCCATTTTTTCTCCCCTATAACCATCTTTTGTATTTTTTAATATACATTTTCTTAACTATTTCTTCTACTACAATATATAGTAATGATAAGAAAATTACAAATATATAAAAGTTAAGTGGTAGATAAGTGAAATGGAATGACTTAATAGGTGCTAATAAAATTGGTAATATCATAGATGATATTATACATAAGAAAGTAGAAATTAATAAATATTTATTAGCAGTTGATTCTATAAATGGTATCTTAGCTGTCCTTACAAAATGTACTATTAAGGTTTGCGAAATAACCCCTTCAATAAACCAAGCTGTTTGAAACATTACCGCATGATTAGCATCAAACCCTAATAAATAGTAAAAACCAATAAATGCTACTATATCTATTGAGGAAGCTACAACTCCCATAATATTCATAAACCTTCTTAAATCACTAGTATCCCACTTATGAGGTACTATTAAAAATTCTTTATCAACATCATCAAATGGTATCATTGTTTGTGACATATCATACAATAAGTCCTGAAGTAAAAATTGAATAGGAAGCATTGGTAAGAATGGTAAGAAAATACTGGCTAAGAAGACACTAAAGACATCTCCAAAAGCAGCTGATAAAGCCATTTTCATATATTTCATAATATTTCCATAGACTTTTCTGCCTTCTAATACTCCTTCATAAATTACCTTTAAACTTTTCTTAAGAAGAATTATATCACTGGCTTCTTTAGCAATAGAAGTAGCAGTATTAACACTTATTCCTACATCTGCTCTAATAAGACTTGGAGCATCATTAACACCATCACCCATATAGCCAACGACATGTCCATTTTCTTTTAGTAGTTTAATAATGTTATCTTTCTCAAGTGGAGTTAGTCTAGCAAAAACAGATACCTCTTCAACCATCTTTTTCTGTTCAGCTAAACTAAGTTTACTAAACTCTTCACCTGTAACTACTTTATCATTAGGAATATCTGCTAAAGAACAAATATTTTGTGTTGCTTCTACATTATCACCTGTTAATATCTTAGTAGTAATACCAACTCTTTTTAAATTATTAATAGTGTTTTTAACTCCTGGTTTAATTGGATCTTCAAAAGCTACTACTCCTAAAAAAACTAGTCCTTTATCATCAGTAATATTATTATCAGTATACTTTTTACTAGCAAGAGCAATTACTTGCATTCCTTTTTTACTTAATTCTCTAGCTTTAGTTAAAATTTCATCTCTTATTTTCTTATTAAGTTTAATTATTTCTTTATTTAAATAAATACTATCACAACTATCTATTACTTCTATTAAAGCTCCTTTAGTAATCATTCTATAATCGTTAGAGTCTTTTATAATAATACTAGCTTTTCTTCTTTCATAATCAAATGGTATTTCATCTACCTTTTCATATTTATCTATTTCAATATCTCTTTTCTTAGCATAAGTAATAATCGCTTTATCTACAATATTTTTTATTCCCGTACTATAAATACTATTTATATAAGCATATTTCAAAACATCTATACTATCTTTAAATTCACTATCAAGTGACAAAGTAAGTATTATTTCTCCTTTAGTTAAAGTACCTGTCTTATCAGTACATAAAACATCTATTGCTCCTAAATTTTCAATCGCTTCACTTCTTTTTACTAAAGTATCTTTTTTAGCTAGTGATTTAGCACCTTTACTTAAGTTTACGTTAACTATCATTGGTAACATTGATGGGGTAATACCAACTGCTACTGAAACTGCAAAGAAGAAAGCTTCTAAGATATTGTGATGAATAAGAGCATTTAAGATAAACACTAATACCGTAATAACTAGCATATATTGAATTAAGGTTTTACTAATTGCATTCATTCCTATTTCAAAGTTAGTTAAGGTCTTATTCTTTAGAGTTGACTTAGATATGTTTCCAAGATAAGTATTCTTTCCTGTTTTAATAACCAAAGCTTTACCTCTTCCTGTTACTACACTAGTATTCATGAGTAATATTCTCTCCATTGAAAGTAAGCTTTTACCATTTTCACTAATTTTCTTTTCAACAGGAACACTTTCACCTGTAAATACTCCTTGATTAACAAATAAGTCTTTAGATTCTAATAATATAGCATCACTAGGTATAATACTACCTGCATTAAGTTCAATTATATCCCCTACTACTATATCTTTTGTAGGTATCTCTTTTACTATACCCTGTCTAATAACCGTAGTTACTGTAAATATCTTAGACTTTAGTTTTAAATCAAATTTATAAGCCGAATAGTCTTGAATAAGTCTAATAATACTACTAGTAAGTGCTAAC
>CAKOYC010000043.1 GCA_934130265.1 uncultured Bacilli bacterium | reverse complement strand
AAAAAGACCTATTTACAAGCAAAAAAAGAAGCGTTTTACTTCTTCTTAGAAAGTTCCACAATTCTATACCAAGTAACTGGATCTACTACTCCATTTACTGGCAATCCTTCTTGTTTTTGAATAGCTTTTACTGACTGTTCTGTTAAATCATCAAAGTTACCAGTTACTTTAATACCTGGTATAGAATGCGTTTTACTACAAATCATTAGTAAAAATCTTTGAACTCTAATTACATTAGTACCAGTCATTCCCTTAGAAATTGTATACCCTGGGAAAAATTCATCTTGATAAATTAATAACTCACTAGGAATATTACTTATTATATTACGATATGCAGTTATAATAGCTACCCAAGTCTTTTGATCTACTTCCCCTGTTTCTTCTAAATTATATTTCTTTTGGAAAGCTTTAACCATTTGTTCTGTATTATCACTAAAATTATGTCCTGTTTCTAAAAAAGGAATATCTGGATCTATATAAGCAATTATACTTAGCAAGTAGTTTAAAGTATCAACTTCATTACCACTATCACCTTTTTTAATAACTGATTTAAAAGCAAGTTCCGCTTCATCTTCACTTATTCCTTCAGAATATAAATTAGCAACTTGTTTAACTGAGTTATAAATATATTTTATTTTATACCAAGTCGCTTTATCAACAATACCTGTAACAGGTAAGTTAAATATTTCTTGAAACTTTTTTACAGATGACTCCATATCTACTGTAAAAAACGGTGTTTCATTAGTAATTAAAGGAAGAGCTGGATAATTTTTTCTAATTCTATTTAACTGAATCTTTAAAGTTCTTACATAGTTACCTGCTGCTCCTAGTTTAATAGGTACACCTGGATAACTTACAATATTATCAGAGATAGGGGCATTATAAATAAGTTTGATATTAGATCCATAATAATAAGATAATATTTCTAAAGGACTTAAACCGTCTTTTGCTAGTCTTACACTTCCCCACTGAGACAGTCCATCACAAGTTACTGTTTTACCATCACAATACTGAGCATATAGTGGTTGAACACTATCAGTTCTTGCTACATAGTTATTAAAAATATCATCTACTATTGTAACTATTGAATCATAGAACTGACTATGTTCTTTAAATGTTTGGTCATATTTAGGATTACTTGTTATATCAAAGTCATAGCCTTGAGAAGGATACCATTCATTGTAAACCCGGTTTAGAGCAAAAGATATTTGGGCTAGTACATTAGCTTTTATCGCATCAGTTGGCCAAGTCGGATATATTTCATTAGAAGCAACGTTTTTAATGTATTCAGCAAAAGGAACAGTTATATTTTTAGCCTTTTCACTGGGGGAACCTAAATGAACAGTAATAGTTTCAGGTATTACCGGCGTATTAATTTCCATTTATTGTTTCACCCTTGTCTGCGATTGGTATCATTTTAATATATTGTAGCACTTTAACATCTCCAATCATATTTATTATGTACTGTTTAACACAATCATAGTTATCTTTAATTGCCGTTAACTTATATGAAGTAGTAGATGATGTTTGAAAATTATCTGCGTCATAACCACTAGTTGGAGCTGGTAGTGTTATATTATCAATAATTCCACTAGAATCAGTATATCCTCTAAAGAATAAGACGTTATTACCCCCGATTTCTTTAGTAATAATGATTTCTGCATCCTCAATAGGAATAGCTTGATAAGCAGTAAAAGCCATCACCTTTAAGCTTCCTTGTTCAGGATTAACTACAATAAAAGCTTTATACTCTTCCGTTTTTGAAAATTCTTCATAAGAAATAAGTGTTGCCATTAACTAACCTCCTTTATTTTTAATTGCTCTCCAATCGTAAGATTGTTATTAGTCAAATTATTTAAGGCTTTAATATTATCTACACTGGTATTATAACGTCTTGCAATAGTATATAAACTATCACCTCTTTGGACTGTATACATTATATATTGTGGTTCAGCATAACCAGTACCAATACATTCTTCCTCAGGATTAATTGGTTCATCGCCTGTACTACTTTTAATCATTAGTTGCTCTCCAATTGCAAGATTATTACTAGTAAGGTTATTTAACGATTTAATCTCATCTACTGTAATACCAAACTTTTTAGCAATTGAATATAAGCTATCGCCTTTTTGAACTGTGTACATTGCTATTTCTTCTACCTTATCTTGCGTTGGTAGCTTTAATACTTGTCCAATACTAAGCATATTACTAGTTAAATTATTAATTTTTTTAAGTTCATCTACTGTTATATTATTTTTATTAGCAATAGAATATAAACTATCACCTTTCTTTACTACATAATCTTTATAAGTAGTTGGTGTAGATGTAGCATTATCATCAATAGCAATTATTAATTGTTGTCCTACTGTTAAGTTATTACTAGTTAAATTATTGAGTCTTGTTATATCTTTAACTGTAGTATTATACCTTTTAGCAATAGAATATAAGCTATCACCTTTCTTTACTACATAATCAATAGTAGTAACAGTAGAAGGAATCTTTAATATCTCTCCTTTAGTAATAGTATTGCTAGTTAAGTTATTAATTCTTTTAAGTTCATCTACTGATACTCCAAACTGTTTACTAATTCCATATAAGGTATCGCCACTTTGAACTGTATATGTTTGCATATCTCACCTCAATTAAATATATGCAAAAAGAAAAAAAGCATACTAGAATTAATCTAATTATGCTTATTTATTAAACATATTCAATATTATTTTCTATTCTTAAACCAGGTAGTTTCTTAACTAATGTCTTGTTACTAATATTATCAACAGTACTAGGTGCTTGCTTAGAAATAATAAAATCATCATCAGTTAGTCCATATTCTTCAAATAACAAATCATGATACTTTTTAGTTATACTAATCTTCTTTTTTTCATAATCAGTTATTTTCTTTTTACTATCTAGTCTTGCAAATAATTTTTCATACTCATTTACTTCTTTTCTATGGTCAAAGTTCCATCTAGCAGCTGGACCACCATAAAGTTCTAAATTACTACGATAAGGATTTTTCTTATCATATAGCTGTTCTAGTTTCGTCATAACTAATTCTAATTGTTCTTTTCTTACTTTTTTATCATCTACTGTTTGAAATAATTTTAATATCCCATTATCATACTTATAATCAAGTATTCTAATAGTATTATTACCAATATCTTTATAGGCCATTAATCCTGATACTCTATCTTTATTATCAAATATTTTAAGTTCTTGTTCATTACTTAGTAGTTCTAATGTTCTATTATATATGTTATAGGCAACTACATTTTTATATAAATCAAGATTTTGTAGTATTTCTCTATCTTCAATATCTATAATATCTTTAACAGCAGAAAATTCAAGTTCAACTAACTGATTTAAATAATCAATTACTCTTGGATTTAATATTCTTTTATACCTATTTAATGATTCTTTTAATTCCTCTTTACTACTTTTTTTTATATAATAGGAAAGCTATAAAAAGCTTTAAATAGTTGTTACAAACATTTGTTTTATATGATATGTTATATTCTAATGAATTGAGGTGGTCATATGAAAGTACTTAAAGGATATGTTTTTAGACTTTATCCAAATGTAGAGCAAAAGACTTTAATAAATAAAACTATCGGTTCTGCTAGACTTATCTATAATATCTTTTTAAGGGATAGAATTGATGCTTATAATAATACTAAAAAGTGTAAATCTGCGTATGACCAGAATATCGTGATACCAAGTCTACTTGTGAAATATCCATTTTTAAAAGAGGTTGATAGCTGTTCTCTTAGAAATACTTCAAATGATTTAGAATGTGCTTATGATCATTTCTTTAAGCAAGGTGGTTTTCCTAAATTTAAAGCAAAAGGTGTTAAAGACAGTTATAAAACCAATAATGTGGTAAGTACCTATAAAGAAAAAGTATATAATTCGATAGAACTTAATTTAGAAAAAAGAATGATTAAACTTCCTAAATTAAAATGGGTAAAAATAAAAGGATATAGAAATAAAGAAAGTATAAATGGAAGAATTAGAAGTGCAGTTATAAGAAAAGACGCCGAAAGATATTACGTTAGCGTTTTAGTAGAAGAAGATGTATATAAACCTATGTTTACTCCTCAAAGTATAATTGGAATAGATTTGGGTATAAAGGATTTGATAGTAACATCACATAATGAAAAAATAAAAAATACAACAAAAGATAGAAGTAAAAGACTAAAAGGACTTCAAAGAGCTTTAGCTAGATGTAAGGAAGGAAGTAAAAATAGATATAAAATAAAACTTAAAATACAAAGGCTATGGCAAAAGACAAGAAATGCTAGGAAACATTTAATTTACGATATAACAAATAAATTAATAAAAGAAAATGACATAATTGTGTGTGAAGATCTAGATATTAAAAGTATGTACAAGGACCATAATATAGCAAAAAGCTTAAATTCAAACCCGCTTGGAGAAATAATTATATTACTTAAATATAAAGCTTTATGGAATAACAAAAAATTAATACAAATAGATAGATATTATCCAAGCAGTCAAGAATGTAGTGTATGTGGGTTTCAAAATAAAGAGTTAAAGAATTTAAGTATAAGAAAGTACGAATGTCCAATGTGTCATACAAAGCATGATAGAGATTTCAACGCAAGTGTGAATATAATGTTTGAAGGTTTAAAAATATATATGCAGGACTTAACTTAAAATAAAATTCAGTGAAAAATAATAGGGTGGCGACCATCCGATACTGGTCTGTGGAGAACTAATTTAGTTCGGTGAAGCAGAAATGCCTTACCGTGAGGTAAGGCTGAAAACTTGTTTTCAGTTTTGTTCTAAGTTATATTATCTATTCTCATTTAATCATATCCTTAATGTAAATTATTTTTATATGCTTCTAACCTATTTTTAAATTCTTCTATTCCTATTATTCTTAATAGATCATATAAATTAGGTGTCTTATTACGACCAGTTAAAACATGTCTAATCATTTCACAAACACTACCAATATGTCCTTTATATAAAGTTTCATCTTCTCTGTACATCTTAACTGATGGTGCATAGTTATTTTCTTCAGCTAGTTTTTGAATCTTTTGATACCATTCATCTTGACTATCACTACTATTATATACATCTATATATTTAGTTAAAATATCATAATCTACTGCTTCTTCACTCACTTCACTATAACTAGCTTTTAAATCATTATAAAATATCTCATTATATAAATAACTTGATTCAGTTTTAACATCTTTTAATACTGCTATATCTTTACGTGGTCTTTTACCATCTCTTTCGATATTTAGAAATGCTATTACTTTATCTTTATAAGTAGTTAAAAGTTTAGCAAAGTCATTATCATATTCTAAAGAGTATTCTAATACTTGATTATATAATTCTAAAGCTGTTAGTCTTGAAAAGTAAGTTCTTGAAATATTATTTAACTTCTCCATATCAAATAATGTTCCACCTGTAGGCATCTTCTTAAAGCTAAAAGTAAAGTCTTCAATGCTCTTATCTTTGTTTTGTAAATACCACTCTTCAAAGTTAGTATTAGCTAGTGTTGCAAGATACAAACGAACAGCATCTACTGGAATACCGGCTTCTTTATAATAACTAACAGAAAACTCTGGATCTTTTCTCTTACTTAGTTTTCTAACTTTTCCATCTTCTTTTTTAGTAAGGGGAGCAATATGAGCATACTTACAAGGTTTGAATCCTAATAACTTACAAAGTTGTAAATGCTTTGGAAAACTTGGTACCCACTCATCTCCTCTAACAACATGAGTTGTCTTCATTAAGTGATCATCTACTACATGAGCAAAATGATAAGTTGGAATACCGTCTTTTTTAAGTATTACTTCATCTATTATATTTTCTGGTAAAACAATATCGCCTTTAATCATATCATGTAATACTATTTCATTATGCATATCACCTGGTGACTTCATTCTAATAACATATCTATCACCATTATCTAGATGCTTTTTTACTTCTTCTAGTGATAAATCACGGTCTACTGCATAAACACCATAAATACCTATAGCTTCTTTTCTTAACTCTTGTCCTTCTCTTATTTCACTAATTTCTTCTTCACTCATAAAACATGGATAAGCTTTTCCTTCACTTATTAATTTCTTAGCATAAGCTTGATAAATATCTTTTCTCTCACTTTGCTTATAAGGTCCATAACTTCCCCCATAAGAAAATCCTTCTGTTGGATATATTTTAAAATGCTTTAGGGAAGAAAGAATTAAGTCAGTTGCCCCTTCTACTTCTCTTTTACTATCAGTATCTTCTATTCTTAAATAAAATACTCCATCACTTTGTCTAGCAAGCTCACTACTAATAAATGCTCCATATAAATTTCCTACATGCATAAATCCAGTAGGACTAGGACCAAATCTTGTAACAAATGCTCCTTCTTTTAGTTCTCTAGCTTTATATTTTTCTTCTATTTCTTCTACTGTTAACGGTAGATTAGGAAATAATAAATTAGCTAATTCTTCATACATATCAATCACTCCTTATATCAGTAATATTTTCACATATTTACAAGAGAAAGTCAAACATCTTAAGATAAATATGCATATTAAAACCCTTATTTCTAAGGGTTAATTACTTATTGGCTGCCCCAGTTAGATTCGAACTAACGCATCGTGCGGTCAGAGCGCACTGCCTTACCGCTTGGCTATGGGGCAAACTCACATTAACATCATATCACAATAATAGTTATTGTCAAGTCATGATGTTAATTATTCTAATGTTTTCTTCTAGAATTAATCTTATTTAATACTTTTTTGTATTCACCATTATATTCCTTAGGAATAGATTGCTCTATATCTAAGCTACCATCGCCATCACCAATAAGCATTAGTAATAATATATCAAAGTTTTTAATACTAGGTTTTGATGATAAAGATTCTTCTAACCGGTCATATTTATATAAAGCAGATTGCTTTTTTTCTTCATCATGCATATCCTTATAATACTTTATTTTTAAGTTTAAGATCATCTTCTTATACGTTTGATCTAACGTGTCATAAAGGGTTTTAGGGCCTTGATTATTTTTAATTTTAGTTGGCTTCTTTTGTTTCTCTTTTACTTTACTAGGAACCGTATTTGTTACTCCAATATTTGTTTTAAAAACACTTTTGGGATTATTTTGTTTCTTAGGTATAGTTTTTTGTATTTTAGATGATTCAGTATTTTTACTTTGTACTCCAGGAATACTAGCTAATAAGTTTTCGCTTACTACAACATTCTCTTTTACACAGGTTTTTTGTATTTTTTCTAAAGACCTTGTCTCATCAACCCACCCAATCAAACTATCCCAGTTTCCTAAATTATAAAATTTGCTTTTTCTTTCGAACTGCATTAGCAACTGCTTTTTTAATTTATCAGAAAAAATTGTATTTTGCTTCAATTGCTTTATCCCAATATTTAGTAATCCTAGTTTTTCATATATAGCTAGTTTTATTAACAAATATTTTTCTTCTTCTAATTTTCCTTTAAAGCTTTCCAAAGTATCCAAATCTTTGACAGATATATTGCCAACAACTATTTTGTTTCTAATTTCTAATATTTTTGTTGGAAACTTTTGTTTTTCTGTTTGAATTACATCATTATACCAATCTGATATTTCCTCTGAATTTTCCTTGATTTCGTTTTCCGTGCGAATTTTCATTAGCTGACTTTGAATAATATTATCATTTGGGAATTTTGCAGCTATTTCTCTTGCACTCTCATAATCACCATTTTTCACATAAACTGTCATTAACTGACTATGAATAATATTATCATTTGGAAATTTTTCAGCTATTTCTCTTGCACTCTCATAATTTTTATTTTCCATATAAACTGTCATTAACTGACTTTGAATTGGAGCATAACTCGAAAACTTTTTGGCTATTTTTATTGCTGCTTCATAGTCTTTATTTTTCATATAAACTGTCATTAACTGACTTTGAATAATATTATCATTTGGAAATTTTTCAGCTATTTCTCTTGCACTCTCATAATCTTTATTTTCCATATAAACTGTCATTAACTGACTTTGAATTAGAGCAGAACTTGAAAACTTTCCAGCTATTTCTCTTGCACTCTCATAATTTCCATTTTTCACATAAACTGTCATTAACTGACTTTGAATAATATTATCATTTGGGAATTTTGCAGCTACTTCTATTGCACTCTCATAATTTCCATTTTTCACATAAACTGTCATTAACTGACTTTGAATTGGAGCATCAT
>CAKOYC010000042.1 GCA_934130265.1 uncultured Bacilli bacterium | reverse complement strand
ATTAATATCATTATTAGTAGTAATTATAATGTTACTAATTGGCCTACTTTACAAGTAGTCATAAAATAAAAAAGCACTCAATCTAATAGATTGTGTGCAACACCATTTAAGGTAAGTACTCAAACATTGGATATTAAGTATTTCCTTTTTTATTATATGAAGTTTCCTTCATCTATATACATAGTAGCATAAAATCATACTTTTAGCAAGTGATTGCTAAAAAATTAAAAACATGATAAAATACGTACGAAGGGAGCTTTTTTTATGGAAGAATTGTTTAAACAATTAAAGATAAGTCCTAAGAATTTAACTCTTTATAATACAGCTTTTTCTCATTCGTCATATGCCAATGAACATAAAGCTAAAAAAGATTATGAAAGATTAGAGTTTCTTGGAGATGCCATAGTAGATTTAGTAGTTGCTGATTATTTATATCGATATGAGAGGGAAACTGAAGGAGAAATGACTAAGGTAAGAGCTAGTTATGTTTGCGAAAATGCTCTTTACAGATACTCTATGGATATGGGATTTAACAAATATATAAAAGTAGGACATGGAGAAGAATCTAGTGGTGGTAAATATAAAAAAGCAATTGTTGCTGATATATTTGAAGCTTTAATGGGAGCTATCTATTTAGATCTTGGTTATGAAACTGTAAGAAGAGTAGCTTTAGATATAATAGTACCATATATTCAAAATCCAAATGTTGTTTTCTTTGAAGACTATAAGTCAGCTTTACAACAAGCCGTACAAACTACTAAACAAAGTGTTATTTATGAAGTTGTTAAAGAAGAAGGACCTGCACATGATAAAACATTTACAATAGAAGCTAAAGTAGATGGAATCATTTATGGTAAAGGGGTAGGAAGTAGTAAGAAAGATGCAGAACAAATAGCAGCTAAAGATGCTTTAGAAAAGTTGGCTAAGAATTGAAAAGTGAACATATAAAAATCTTTTCTTACTTAACAAATGCTTATACCCTACAAAAAGATGAAGTAGAAGCATTACGTGGGACACTAGTAGTAAGTTTAGTAAATAACAAAGAAAGTCTAGAAGATATAGAAACAGCCGATATTGCTAAAAGACTAATCTCTAAATATAATACTAGTCTTTCTATGATTAACTTTTATAATGAATTATTAACTAATTTAGAGAATAGTGATGATATGTCTTTATTGGGGCACTTAATGATTGATAATATAGCACTAGATAACTATATATTAGAACAAGAAAAATATCACTACTTACTTTATGATTACTTTGATACAGTAGATGAAATTACTTTATTTAAAAATAGGGAAAGAGAAAAAGAATTATCAGCAAGTATTGAAATACAAGAAAAGGAATTACAAAAGAAAATAAAAAAATACAAGGAGGAGAGAAATGAGTAAAATTAAAATATTTAGTTTAGGTGGACTAAACGAAAATGGTAAAAATATGTATGTCGTAGAAGTAGATAAATCATTATATATATTTGATGCCGGACTAAAATATGATGTAGAACACAACTTAGGAATTGATTATATTATCCCTAGTTTTGATTACTTAATTAAAAATAAAAAAAGAATTAAAGGTATTTTCTTAAGTCATGGACATGAAGGGAATATTGGAGCGGTTCCTGATATTATTAGTAAATTAGGAGATGTCCCTATTTATGGAGGAAAATTAACTTTAGAGATACTTAGACTTGATCTTGCAGAAGCTGGAGTAAAAAAAGCTAACTTACATGAGATTAAAGCTCATCGAAAATTAAATTTTGGTAAGGAAAGTGTTTTTCCTATTGCTATGACACACTCTATACCAGATGCTTTCTGTTATGTTTTATATACTAAAGATGGAGCAATTGTTTATACAGGAGACTTTACTTTTGATCATGCTATTAGATCACTTTATCAAACAGACCTAGGAAAACTAGCTTATGTTGGAAAACAAGGAGTACTTTGCTTACTTGCTGAATCACTTTATGCCGAAAGACCTGGTTATACTAGTCCAAATCATAGAGTACAAGACTTCATAAGAACTATTCTTACTAAAAATGAAAATAGAATAATAGTTACTATTTTTCCTGCTCACTTCTATCGTATACAAGAACTATTTGATGAAATCTCAAAGACTCATCGTAAAATAGTTATTATGGGTAAAAGCTTACAGAGTATGATTAATTATGGAATAGAAAATAAATACTTAGAAATAAATCCAAAGATAATAGGTGACTTATCTAATCTGAATGATAAAGATGTGGTAGTATTTATATCAGATGAGCGAGAAAAACCATTCGCTAACTTAGAAAGAATAATTAAAGGATACGATAAATATATCAAGCTAAAAGAATCTGATACTATCTTTATAAGTGAACCTAGTGCTGAAGGAATGGAAAGACGTCTTGCCCTTATAATGGATGAAATAGCTATGCTTGGTGTTAATGCTATAAGCTTGTCTAGTAAGAAACATTTACTACATCATGCTTCAAGTGAAGACTTAAAGATGTTATTAAACTTGTTAAAACCTAAATATTTATTTCCAGTTAAGGGTGAATATAGAAATCAATATGCTTTTGCGGAAATAGCAGAAGAGATGAATATTCCTAAAGATAATATTTTATTAAAACAAAATGGTGATGTAGTATCTATTGAAAATGGAAAATTATTAGATACTAGGGAACATATTAATGTAGATGAGATATTAATCGATGGAAAAGACTCTAGTGATATAGGTAACCTAGTTTTAAAAGATAGAGAAATGCTAGGAGAAAATGGTATTGTCATTATAAGTTGTACGCTTGATAGAGATTCAAAAGATGTAGTAGCAGGACCAAAGGTGTTAACAAGAGGTTTTATTTACGTAAAGGAAAATCAAGATATAATAGAGCAAATAAAAGAATTATCTAAAGGGGTTATTGAATCTAATATAGAAAAAGGAACTAAAAGAGTTGATTATGCTAAGATAAAATCTGATGTTAGAGAAAGCCTTGGTAAGTATTTATATCAAGAAATAGGATCTAAACCGATGATAATAACTGTTATTCAAGAAGTGTAGAAATACACTTTTTCTATTGAAAGAAAAAGCTCTTTATGATAAAATTTTCTTATAAAGATAAGAATAGAGGTGTCTTATGACTAGAAATAAAAATAAGATAATAATGATAATTATACTAGTATTAATTAGTTTAATAGCTTTACTAGGAAGTAGTTATGCGCTGCTTACTAAATCTTTTAAGAGTAAAAAGTTAAGTATGCAAGTAGGAACACTGAAAATAGACTTTGCAGATAGTAATATTATAAGTATGACAAATGCTGCTCCTATGACAGATGAAGATGGATTGAAAACTACACCATATACTTTTACTATCACTAATACAGGAGATATAAAAGCTTATTATACAGTATCTAATGAGGAAGAACTAGCTAATACATTAGACACTAGTTATTTAAGAATGAAATTAATTGGTGATGATGGGTATGATTCTGGTATAAAAACAGTAAAGAATTTAGGAACAGAGACATATCGATTAATTAATGAAACAGAATTAGCAGTTGGTAAAACTGTTACTTATAAGTTATATATGTGGATATCATCTGATGCTGGTAACAATATTCAAGATAAGGTTTATAAAAGTAAAATAGTAGTAAATGGAACTAGTAATAGTACTGCATCTACTGTAGCAAAAACATTGTTAAAAGGAGTAGGAGATAATGGAACAATAGATACCAGTGATTCAGAACAAACATTTATTACTGGAACTGATCCTAATAACTATATCTGGTATAGTGGTAAATTATGGAGAGCAGTATCAATAGATCCATCTGATAACTCTGTAAAATTAGTAACTCAATGGAATATATCAACCATTTCATATAATGCTAGAGGTAATACAACATTTAAAGGTAGTTATATGGAACAGTGGTTAAATGATACGACAGTAGATGGTTTCTTAGGAAACTTAAGAGAACCTGATAAATTTATCAAGACAGATAGTGTTTGGAATGCCACTTTAACCACTGCTACAACTAAACCAGCTAAAACAACGATGGTAACGGATGCCGTTGGTTTACTAAATGTTTATGAGTATACAATGAGTTATAAAAATACCACATATTCAACTGGATATTTAAATAATGATTTAAATTGGTGGACATTAACACCGTATACTACCTCGGACGTCCGTCTTGTCAACTACGAAGGTGTCAGCTACGACTTTAGTCCGACGAATTCGTCCGGCTCTCGCCCATCTATAAATCTAAAATCTGCAGTGAAAATTATAGACGGTGATGGAACTGTTGATAATCCGTACAGGCTTCAAGGCGATAATGATAGTCCAATAGGGGCATTGCTATCAACAAGATATAGCGGTGAATATATAAGCTTTGGAACCGGAGAAAACAATCTATATCGAATAGTAAGTCATGAGAATGGAACAGGTACTAAAATAACAAGTGCTATACCTCTAAAAGATAGTAGCAGTTATAAAACAATAGCTTTTGGAAGTAATGCAAAATTTTCTAAAGATAATACAATAGGAACATTCTTAAATGGTGATTATTTGACAAGTGGTACCTATCTAACTAATGATCAAGTAAATATGATAGAAGATAATGCAACATGGTATTTGGGAACTGTAGGTGATGCTAATTATAAATTAGCAAAATATCAAGATGTCACAGGTAGTAATCTAACAGCAGCCACTACTACTGCTAAAGTAGGATTGTTGAGATTAGGAGAATTAATGGCAGGACAATTTGATAAATATAGTAATAATTTTAATTATTGGATATTGACACCAGATATTTCCTTGTACGGCCATGGCGTCGGCAACAACGGCTATGTCAGTAACAATAGTCCGACGGATTCGTATGGTTCTCGCCCATCTATGAATCTAAAATCAAATGTTATAATTACTGGAGGAGATGGAACTAAAAATAATCCATTTACATTATCACTATATAATAATGGTCCTGAATCAAGTGTATAGACACAAAATTTCGAATGCTTTGACTTTCTAAGTTTTTACAAGTGTTTTTTGTAAATTTCTTTAAAAAGTGATAAATTAACTTAAAATTATGAACTTATCCACGACCGAAAACATCAAAAGTGCATATTTTTTAAAATTTGGTGTTAAAGATATTGATATATATTCAATAAAATGCTAAACTAATTTTGGGTTTGGGAATTATTCATACATAGTGCATAAATAATTCTAATTAGTTTAGTGGAACAGGCAGTTAAACAAGTATAGTAATGTTTACCTTCCTGTTTTTTCTTTAAATAATAAACATATATTGGATTTCCTTTATCACATTTGGCTGATAAAGTTACAATACTTCGACTACAATTAAATAATATTTTTCTTGCATATTTATTTCCAAGTTTAGAAATTGGATCATGATAATTTATACTTTTTCCTGATTGAACAATCGTAGGATCTAATCCACAACTAGCATTGATTTGTTTGATATTATTAAATCTTGTAATATATTTTAGTTCAGCAATATTAAAGAAGCAGACAAATCGGCTATCTCAAAGATTGAAGTAATGGTATCAAAATTTTTTGTTTGTTTAGTTAGATTAATAATAATTTCAACTGGTTGTTTTAAATTATCAATAGTATTAGAATTCTGATTTACTCCTGGATAAGAATTTTGTGCATATTTTTTAATTGTATTAGCTTTTCTTTTGTAATAATTAAGATGTCTTTTATTTGTATTAGCCATATTATAAGCAAGTGCATCAACTCTTTTTTCTTTTATAATATAAGCATGTGGAAATTCTTTGATAAAGTTTAATGTGGTTAAATCATATATTTTTCCGTCTTTAAAACATAATTCAAATTCTGGAAAAACATAGATGTAATAATTCTTTATAACGGTTCTTATGTCTAGTTAACCCTTCATTTAAATGATAATATTGTCTAGATAATTCATTAAGCTTAGTATAAATTTCATTTTCTGTGTACTTTCTATCTGGAATACTGCCTTTACAAAATAAATTAGTTAGTTTAATGCAATCTTGTTTATCAGTTTTTGTTTTTCTGATAGTGTTAGTAATTTCTTTATCAATAAGAGGATTGAAGACAATAACATGATAATTATTCTCTTTAAAAAATCTTTCTGGTGCTTTGTGATAGATACTTGTTGCTTCCATAATAACTGTTAAATTATCTTTAATGTTAAGCTTATTAATATAAGAATCTATTTTTTTAAAATCAGATTTATTATGTGTGTATTCAGTAGGTTCTAATAGAACTTCACCAACATTAGAAGATAACATAATCATACTTTTATCTTTAGCAACATCAAGTGCTAAAACATACTTCATATAATACTTCCTTTCTTAGTTTGACTCTTAGTGTTTACAATTATCTCATCATGCTGGTTATATGGATTTGTTGATCACACTTTCTAAGACTAGATTAATAATAAGATAAGAGACGGGCAGTCACAGTTATGGATTCAAATACCTTTGATATAATCTGCCCTTACTCAAACGTTTTTTTTAATCTTTCTTATAAGAAAGATTAAAAGTTATTGTATCATAAACTAATGAATTTTTCTTTCATTAATTTACCTCTTAAAGTATACATGATATAATATCAAAACAGTAAGGAAAGAGGTGTGTCTATGGCAAGACAGTATAAAAGTTATGATGAAAGTTTTAAAAAGACAGTTGTAAAATTATATGAAAATGGCAAAGGTTTGTCAGAGTTATCTAGAGAATATGGCATTGGTAAAAGTACTATAAATGGTTGGATAAAAAAATTTAAAACTATCACTACATCAACAGGTGAAAAAACAAATAATGATGAAATTCTAAAACTACAAAAGAAGAATAAAGAATTGGAACAAGAAGTAGAAATATTAAAAAAGTGGTTGCCATATTCTCAAAGAAATAGATGACAAAATGGAATTTATTGATGACAATAAAAACCAATATTTATAAAGAAGCAAATGAAAAACTAGATGTCAAAATAAAATCTGAGTTCTATGCCTCAAAAAAAATATGGTTCCCCTAAAATAACAAGAAAATTAAGGGAAAAAGGTATAATAGTAAGTCAAAAAAGAGTTGCTAGAAAAATGCAAGTTCTAAAATTAAGAAGTATAACAGTTAAGAAATATAATCATGCAGGTAAGTCTACTACAGATAATACAAAAGATTATTCTAACCTCTTAAATCAAGATTTTAAGGTTGAAAAGCCAAGTAAGAAATGTGTTGGAGATATAACTTATATTTATACCAAAGAAACAGGATGTACATATTTAGCAATAGTACTTGATTTATTTGACCGTTAAGAAAAGTAGTTCAGGCTATGTGCTTTAGCACATAAATTCTTAAGAATTTAGAGGTAATTAATTGCCAATGCCTTTTAGTTACAGTATAATATGTAGCTAAAAGAGGCAAGGTATAAGAGAAAGTTATCACATGTACAATATGATATAGAATACCATATTGTTTGGACTACTAAATATAGATATCCTGTTTTGAAAGGTAAAATTGCAGAAAGAGCAAGATATTTCATAAGGCAAGGATGCAATAGTATGAGTGTTGCTATTATTAAAGGTTCAATCAGTAAAGATCACATACACTTGTTAGTTAGCTGTCCACCGAGCCTTTCTGTTTCTAAACTAGTCCAGCAACTAAAAGGTAAAACATCAAGAACATTGCAAATGGAATTCAAAGAATTAAAATCAAGATATTGGAGACAATATTTATGGTCAGTTGGTTATTTCTGTAGGAGTGTAGGTGCAATTACAGAAATAACAATTAAAGATTATATTGAAAATCAAGAGAATGAAAGTGAAGAAAATTTTAAGATTGTGAATTAACGAGTTTACTCGCTAACTGTACTTTCAGTACTTAAACAAGCCATGTACTTTAGTGCATGGTGGTTGACATAGATTCACTTAATTTCTCGACAGCCCCTTCAACCGGATAATTCACGATAAAATTAAGCTAATAAAAGCTCTGGAAAATTTATTCTAGAGCTTTTTGAGTTTTAATTATTAAATTCATCAATTAGTGGGATGCTTGGTAAATTATCATCATTTGGTATATCTATCTTTGGAAGTGGTGTTTCTATATTATTAGTATCTTTGGTAATTTCTATTTTATCACTAGGTATTTCTCTATTGTTATCTAATAGACCTAATTTTTCTTGCATATCTAAATCATCATCAATATCAATTATTCTATAGATTTCTTCAAAGGAAGTGGTTCCATCTAAAACTTTGTAAAGACCATCTTGTAACATGGTTATTACATCAGAGGTGTATACTATCTTTTGCAGATCTTCTTTTCGCATTTCTTCTTCATTTAAAGCATTTCTAATTTCATCATTGATTAATAACACTTCTTGAATTGCTACACGATCATGATATCCTCCTGAACAGTATTCACATCCATCATGATTGGCAACGTATGTTTCTTCTACATCTTGATGAAGGGCTAGTTTAAAGACCTTTTTCTGATAAGGCGTGGTAGCTTCCTTCTTTCTACAATGAGTACAAAGCATTTTAGCAAGTCTTTGTGAAATAATACCAGTTAGGGC